>DUGL01000046.1:2493-5838 GCA_013331415.1 Methanoregulaceae archaeon
CGGACTGCAGGAATCATAAAACGGCATGGTGCCGGTCCCCCTGCAGGCAGGATGTCAGGAAAAAAGGGGACTCCCTTACTTCGCACTCTTTACCGCTTTCGTGCCCCGAAGCATCGCTATCCGGCCCGTTCTCACGAGCTCCTTGACCCCGTACTGGTTGAGGAGTTTCTCGAGCGCATCGATCTTATCGGTATCTCCTGCGACCGAGAGGATGATGGTTTTTGTACCGACATCGATGATCTGGGCGCGGAAGATCGTGGCGAGCTGCATGATCTCTGCCCGGCTCGTCCCGGGTTCGGCATTCACCTTGATGAGCGCAAGTTCCCGCTCCACCCGCTCGTTCTCCGTGATGTCCGAGACCTTGATCACGTCGATCAGCTTGTTGAGCTGCTTCATGACCTGCTCGATCCCGGCATCGTCCCCGATGCAGACGATGGTGATCCGGCTCGTTCCCGGCTCTTCACAGGTGCCGACCGCGAGGCTCTCGATGTTGTAGCCCCGCCGGGAGAAGAGGCCGGAGACCCGCGAGAGCACCCCGGCCTTGTTCTCAACGAGGACACTCAGGGTATGGGGTTTCATGCCGGTTTCCCCCCGATCATCTCGTTGATCGCAGCCCCGGCAGGGACCATGGGGAAGACGTTCTCTTCCCGCTCGACCCTGAAGTCGAGCACGAACGGGCCGTCATGATCGATCGCTGCCTTCAGGGCCGGGAGAACCTCCTCGCAGGACTCCACCCTGATACCTTCAACCCCGTACGCGTTGGCAACCTTGACAAAGTCCACCGGCGGGAGCTCGGTGAACGAGTAGCGCCGGTTATGGAAGAGCTCCTGCCACTGGCGCACCATCCCGAGGAACCGGTTGTTCAGGACCGCCACCTTGACCGGGATGTTGTTTGCAGCGACCGTGGAGAGCTCCTGGATGTTCATCTGGAAACTCCCGTCACCCGCGATATCGAAGACCACCTGGTCCGGGCAGGCAAAGTGGGCGCCCATCGCGGCCGGAAACCCGTATCCCATCGTGCCAAGGCCGCCGGAGGTGATCCAGGTCCGTGGTTTCCGGAAGCAGAAGTACTGGGCCGTCCACATCTGGTTCTGCCCGACCTCGCTCACGATGATCCCCTCGCCCTTGAGGAGGTCCGAGAGCTGCTCGATCACGTACTGCGGGGGAAGCCCGGTGTCCCGGCAGTACGCCAGGGGGTGCTTCTCCTGCCAGCCCCTGATCCGCGCAAGCCACCGGTCGTACGCCTTCTTCTTCTGTATTTTCCCGAGCATGTCCTGGAGAACGGACTTCACATCGCCGACAATCGGCACATCGACCCGCTTGTTCTTCCCGATCTCGGCAGGGTCGATATCGATGTGGATGATCCGGGCATGGGAGGCGAAGGTGTCCAGTTTCCCGGTCACCCGGTCATCGAACCGGGCCCCGATGGCAACGAGGAGGTCGCTCTCGGTGACCGCGTAGTTGGCAGACCGTGTCCCGTGCATCCCGAGCATCCCCAAATTGAGCGGGTGGTCGCAGGGGACCGCCCCGAGGCCCATAAGGGTGGTGGTCACCGGTATCACGAGGCTCTCAGCGAGTTGCAGGAGCTCTGCCGACGCATCGGATGCGATGACCCCGCCCCCGGCATAGATGACGGGTTGTTCTGCCTCGAAGATAAGATCGAGTGCTTTGTCGATCTGTTTTGCATGTCCCCGCATGGTCGGCTGGTATCCCCGAAGGGAGACCGGTTCAGTCTCCGGATAGTCGTAGTCGATGAGCTTCATGCTCACGTCTTTCGGGATATCGACGAGGACCGGACCTTTGCGGCCGGTTCCGGCAATAAAAAAGGCTTCCCGCAGGATCTGGCCGAGGTCTTCAGTCCTCTTCACAAGGTAGTTGTGCTTTGTGATCGGCAGGGTGATACCGGTGATATCCGATTCCTGGAACGCATCGTTCCCAAGCAGGCTTGTCGGGACCTGCCCGGTGATTGCGACGATCGGGACCGAGTCCATGTAGGCCGTGGCAATCCCGGTGACCAGGTTGCAGGCGCCCGGCCCGGAGGTAGCAAGGCATACACCGACCCTGCCGCTGGCGCGGGCGAACCCGTCAGCGGCATGCGCTGCTGCCTGCTCATGCCGTACCAGGATGTGCCGCAATGACGAGTCATAGAGTTCATCATATATCGGCAACACCACACCGCCCGGGTAGCCGAATATCGTCTCGACTCCCTCGCGCTGCAGCCCTTCAACCAGGATTTTTGCTCCGGTCTTCATGCTCTTCCCTCAACAATCTGTTCATGCCGGCGATCACCGCTTCCACGCTTGCCATGATAATATCGGTGCGAGCGCCGCGAGACGTAATTATCTTTCCGTCTTTACTTAATCTTACCGTCACGTCCACGAGCGCATCAGTCCCGCCGTGGATCGCGTCCACATGGTAATCCTCAAGCGAGATATCCCCCACTGCGGCGACCGATTTTCGCAGTGCTTCCATCGCAGCGTCCACCGGGCCGTTCCCGGTCGACGCGCCCGTTATCTCCTCGCCCCGCACCAGCAGCGTGACCGACGCGGTCGGGATGACGTTGCTTCCTGATACCACTGTGAACTGCTGCATCCGGAGGACCGGTTCACACTCGATCGCCATGACCGCCTCGGCTATCGCCATAAGGTCGGTGTCAGTAATGCGCATCCCCTGGTCCCCGAGCTCCTTGATCCGCTTCAGGATCTCCTTGAGCTGGGCCTCGTCCGGCTGGTAATGGAGTTCCTCCAGCGCAGCCTCGACAGAAGCCCTGCCGGAATGCTTCCCGAGCATGATCCGGCGCTTCCTCCCTATCCGCTCCGGTGCGACAGGTTCGTACGTGCTCGGTTCGCGGAGCACGCCGTGGGCATGGATTCCGCTCTCGTGGGTGAACGCCATCTCGCCCACGATCGCCTTGTTCGTGGGGAGCGGGACCCCGGTGAGGCGCGAGACGGTTGTCGAGAGGTGGTACAGGTCGGTCGTGATGATCCCTGTCTTGTACTCGTACAGGATCTCGAGCGCCATCACGAGCTCCTCGAAGGCGACGTTGCCTGCCCGCTCGCCAAGCCCATTGACGGTGGTATGGGCACAGGACGCGCCCGCCCGGAGTGCTGCAACGGTGTTTGCCATCCCCATCCCGAGGTCGTCATGGCAGTGGATGGAGAGCGGGGCAAGGCAGAGCGGCGGGATCAGCTCTCTGACCCGCTCAGGGGTGAGCAACCCGACGGTATCGCAGAAGCAGAGCCGGTCTGCGCCGTGCTCCAGCCCTCCGGCATAGACCTCCCTGAGGAATACGGGATCAGCCCGCGAGGCATCCTCTCCCGATAGTTCGACGATCAACCCGCGGTC
>DUGL01000046.1:5899-6600 GCA_013331415.1 Methanoregulaceae archaeon
CCATAGTCAGCCGCGTAGTCGATGTCGAGCGGTACCGCACGCACGTACGTGCAGATCTCGGATGAGAGCCCGGCGTCTGCGATCAGGCGGAGTGCTTCACGCTCACCTTCTGATGCGACCACCGACCCTGCCTCGATGACGTGGACGCCGATCGTGGACAGGAGCGATGCAATTTCGAGTTTCTCATCCGGTTTCAGCGAGACGCCGGGAGTCTGTTCCCCGTCCCGTAAGGTAGTATCAAAAAAGCGCACGTTTTCAGCGAATAAAACGATCTGTCATGGATCTGGCCACCACACTACAACCATCGCGGGCTGGCATGATTATAATTTCGGATGGTGAGTGGGAACGAACGAAAAATCGCTCTTCGCAATCTTGGTGTGGGTAAGATGCATAAACCGGTTACATTGTGGGGGGGCTGTCCACCCATAGACCCCCTCATGCGATGCATGCTGTCGCCATCGAAAATACCGCGAGGGCTCCGCCCCCCCGAAACCGGGCGACCGTCAGGCAGCCTCGTACCACGTACACTCCAGAACATGGCGCCCCCGCGGCGGTTCAGTGGCTTCGTCAGGGGGCAGATACCAACATCGATTCAGTCCCCCACGTAAAACAGCGAGAAGGCACAAAAAAATGGATGAACGGGTTCAGCCCTGAACCGTTCCTGGTGCTACAGGTCCGCCTGCCTCGTACACCTGCACCAT
>DUGL01000197.1:0-5304 GCA_013331415.1 Methanoregulaceae archaeon
GCGACAACGCCGGTACTCCGCACCACGAAATTAAGGTCCGTCTGGATGTCGAGGTTCACTTCCCTGTGGCACTGGATCAGGGTGTCCCGCACGAGGTCGGTTACTGACTCCTTGGTGAGCTGCGTCCCGTCGAGTGTCTCGCCGAAGATCTCCTCGCCGGGTTTGGGTTTCCGGACATCCCTGCTCATCTTGACCGTCTTGTTGATGACGTAACTCATGCCGGTCTCAAGGTTCACCCCGGTAAGGATGCACTTGGTTGT
Organism: Methanoregulaceae archaeon; assembly: GCA_013331415.1. Classification (GTDB taxonomy): domain Archaea; phylum Halobacteriota; class Methanomicrobia; order Methanomicrobiales; family Methanospirillaceae; genus UBA9949; species UBA9949 sp10516u. The sequence continues at coordinate 261 of DUGL01000197.1, forward strand.
CGTGTTGCCCATCTCGACGGAAGCAACGATAAAATAGGGTTTTACCTTGTATTCAGGGATGTACACCCCCGGTCCATGGGTGATCGAGGGGGGAGGGGGACTTTCCACGATGTGCGGGCGGGGTTTAAAAAAACGATCAAAAAAACGGGCGCACATATGATCGATGTAAGATTCTGCTCCCTTATATCTTTCGATTTTAGTAAGAGAAACCCGTGAACACCCCCTTTTCCCTGGTCTCGTTGTTCTGCAGGGAGGGGATGAAATGTACATCGGTGATAGTGAAAACCGCCCCGCAGGTTTTACCCAGGTGACTGAGACCAGACGGTCTCGTCGGCGTTTTGAGGAGAATAGGGGGAAGCTCCTGCACCTGTGGCAGGGAGACTCCGGGGGAAGCGGCGTTCATAGGCGGTTTCCTATGAAAACGCCTCCGGCATTTTCATGCGTAGGGCCTGGTGCGAAATGCATCAGTATTGTTTTCATAAGGGGGGCATGTGCCCTCCCGGACTCGTCTGCGTTTCACCTCCCCTGGGTTGAGAAGTGCCTCTGCACCCTTGAACATGCCTCCGGCACCATCATCCCGTGGCTCGATCCTGCAGGGATCACGTGATTTTTTCAGGAGATACGATTCCCGGGACCAGGGACGGTTTCCAAAAGAGACCTTCCTGCTGGCAGGGCTCATGCTTAAGTACTGATGCAGGCAACAGGGACTACAGGGACCATGAAAACACGGGCACTCATTGCCGCGCTGATCGTGATTATCCTGCTCCTCCTCATGATAGTCGTCCTCTCATCGGCACTCCTCCTTTCTACCGGTAATCCTCCGGAAGGAGAGGCTTCAGGCGTACACGGGGTAGCGTACCCGGTGATGTCGATGCTGGAAGGGATACTTGCCGGAGCAGCAGATCTGATTGATGCGATCGCCGGCCAGATTGCACGGCTGAGTGGAAGGCTCTGATCGGTCAGCTCCTCTGGCTCCCCTGTGCCATCTTCACGATCTCATCCGCGAGCTGTCCCACTCCTGCCCGTGCCGGCGATCCCGGTTCCTGTAATCCGACCGGGGTCCCGGCGAGGTCAGCTGCCTCGATTGCGGGGTCTTCAGGAATGACTGCAGCCACTTCCAGTACTCCGGGAGCAACCTCTGCACGACTCCCCCGCGAGCGGTTGAGCACGAGCCGGATGGGTACGGTAGAGAGACCAAGCGATCGGGCAAGATCCCGGATCCGGACCGCGGTCCTGATGCCCCGTGCCCCCGGGTCGCTCACGATCAGGAGCAGGTCAGGAACCCCGATAGTGCCCCGGCTGAGGTGCTCCATCCCCGCCTCGTTATCGATGACGATGAACCGGTAGTCCCGCCCGAGGAGGCCCATGCAGGTCTTGAGGAGGTCGTTTGCAAAGCAGTAACAGCCGGTCCCCTCCGGCCTTCCCATCGCGATGAGGTCGAACCCCTGCTCTTCGGCAATCGCCTGCCTGAACCGGAGCGCGATGAAATCGTTCCGGGTCATACCGGGGGGGATATGCTCCCTGAATGCTTCCTCGCGCATACTGCCGAGTGTCTCGTGGACCTCGACCCCGAGGGCCTCGTGCAGGTTTGCGTTCGGATCGGCATCCACGGCAAGGACCGGGACCTGGCCGGCATCAACGAGCGCCCGCACGAGGAGTGCACTCACCGTGGTCTTTCCCGTCCCCCCTTTCCCGGTGATCGCGATGGAGAAGGGTTTCACCCCGTCCCCTCCTCCCTGACCCGTGCAGAGAGGGCTGCAGCCGCTCCCATGATCGCCACCGCCTCCCCCGGGCTGCCGGACTGGATGCCGCAGGTCGGGGTGATGACAGACTGGCGGAAGAAGAGGTCCGGGGAGCAGTGGGCAGTGACCTGTTTTCGGATGTCAGAATACTTCTGATACAGGTCTTCCTGGCTGACCTGGGAAAACTCTGCGACCTGGGCAGGGACGAGTCCCCATGCGATGACCCCGCCCCGCTCCATGAATGCAACGAGTTCATCCATGTAGAGGAGGAACTCGCGTGCACAGAGGAAAGCATCAAACGAGATGAACGAGGGATCGAGGCTGATCACGTAACTCCAGTCCGTATTCGAGCAGCAGTGTATCCCCAGCCCCCCTTCCACCATCCCGGCAATATCCTCCCAGCCGGCAGTGACCAGCTCCTGCCGGAGTGGGACCACCGAGGAACCAAGCGATGCCAGGTAGGGCTCGTTCACCACCACAAGCGTCTCTTTGACCCCGGAAATCTTCATCATCGCCTCTTCGCACCACCGGGACTCGAGTGCAATCATCTTTGCGATCACATCGGCATACTGGTCATCGTAGTACAGGGGCCTGCGGNNTTGAGGACGAGGGGTGAATTGAGATCTCTCCCCGCCATCTCGGCAAAGCCGGATGCATAGCCGGGCGTACGGGCATACGGCGCCGTGTTCTTCTCCATGAAATCGAGGTAGATCTGCTCCATCTCGCTCCCGGTATCCCGCCCGGGATCGATCCGGAGCTTGCCGTCATGGACCTCACCCCCGGGCAGCCGGGCGGAATCGCAGAATACAATCGACTCAAGCAGGCCCCGGTTCGGGAGGGTGGGAATGTAGGGGAACGTGGGAAAGGCTGCGAGGACATCGTCGCATGCCTTCCGGGGATCGGTATGGGGGAGGGCTCCGATGCCGGTTGCCCTGCTCTCAGGAGAACGGATCCAGCTGCTCATGTACTCACTCTCCGCATCCTGCACTCCTCAAGCATCTCTTCCACTCCCGGGAAGAGCGAAAGGTCGGTATGGGGGAGAAAGCAGCTCCGGGTATACTCGTCCATGAAGGACGGGTCTGCATTCAGCTCGATATATGCAATCTTTCGGGCAATTTCATCGAGCAGTCTCTTCTTCTTCCGGTTGAGGAGGGCGATATTCGCCCCGGCAATCGCCCCGTTCCCGATACCGATAACCTGGTGAACCGGGACCTCCGGGATGAGGCCGATCATGATCGCATGATCCTTGTTGATATACGTGCCAAAGGCACCTGAAAAGTAGATCCTCGTGATCTCTCCTCTCCCGATACCTGCCTGGTTCATGAGTGTCTGGCAGGCGGCAAGGACCGATGCCTTGCTCATGATCAGGGCTTTGATGTCATTTTCCGTGATCACGATGTCTCTGTCGATTGCGGTCTCTTCTCTCCAGGCGACCACGAATTCAGGGACCTGCCGTCCCATCCGTATGCGTTCATGGACAATCGCCGTGTTGATCCGCCCGGTCCGATCGATGATGCAGGCCTTGAGGAGCTCGGCGAGAAGGTCGATGAGCCCTGAACCGCAGAGACCTTTCGGTTTCTGGTCCCGGATCGTTTTATACGAGGGGGTGAGGGTCCCGAAGTCGAGGCTCACCTGCTCGATAGCGCCGGGGTTTGCCCGCATCCCGAAGAGAACCTCCCCTCCTTCGAGAGCAGGTCCCGCTGCGCCGGCGCAGGAGAACATCCAGTCCTGGTTCCCGAGCACCACCTCAAAGTTGGTGCCGATATCGATCAGGAGCGATATATCCTCGCTCCCGGCCATGCCCGATGCCAGGATATCTGCAATGATATCTCCCCCGATGAAGTCGCTCACGGCAGGGAAGATGAAGAGCCCCGAGTTCTCACCCACCGAAAGTCCCACGCGGGGTGCGGCTGCGGTCAGGTATCGTCTGACTACCGGCACATACGGTTCCTCGATCATGTAGGCAGGGTCGATCCCCATCAGGATATGGGTCATGATCGTGTTTCCTGCCACCACCACCTCGTAGATGTCGTCACGATCGATCCCGGCAGCGTTCGCAGCGGTCGTCAGGGCAACGTTGATACTCTCTGCAGCAAGGGACTGGAGTCTGGAGAGCCCTCCGCTTCGTGCAAAGGTGACGCGGGAGAGGATGTCCTCCCCACAGCTGATCTGGTGATTATAGCTGGATCCCACACCGGCGATGCTCCCGTCAAGCAGGTTCCTGATATAGACGACAACCGTTGTCGTCCCGAGGTCCACGGCTGCCCCGTAGATATGGGTGGCAGTATTGCCTTTCTCGACGTGAATGAGCCGGTACCCCCCTGGGACCAGTGCCACGGTTGCCGTGATCTTCCATCCACTCTCCCGCAGTACCCGGGGTATCTGGCGAATCACCTCGAGAGGAGCATAGATGGACCCCTCCCTCGGCCCGCCACGCTTCTCGATCCCCCACAGGAGGCGGGTGAGATCGGGTGACGGGTCGTCAAGGGAGGGGGGGGAGAGCTCGAGCGCATACTTCCAGACGGCAGGATTGAGATCGGTTGGGATATCCTCCATATCGATGAGGATCTGCTGCTCCTGGACGATTGTTGCTTCCGGGATGAGCACCCGGATATTTTCGATGACTCGCGCCTGGCAGGAGAGGCAGGCACCCTCTGCAAGCTCTTCATCGGAGAATACGGTTGAGTACTGCTCCCGGTCGAACAGGACGTTGCCGCTCTTAACGAGGACCCTGCACTTCCCGCACTTTCCCTGCCCGCCGCAGACCACGTTCAGGTGAAACCCGGCCTTCTGGGCGGCTTCGAGGATGGTGCTTCCCTGGGAAACATCGATCTTCCGAAACGTTGGCAGAAATGTCACGGTGGGCATGGTCAGGGTTTCCACTCCTGCTCGAGGAATTCTGCAATGTCGGCAGCATCACGGGGCCCCACGAGCACCTTCCACCCGGTTGCATCCTCGATCCGCCCGGAGAGCGGGGCCGCATACCCGGGGATGATCAGGGATGTGTGCGAGACCTCGGACCCGGGTTCAAACTTCTGTATCGCATCCCGGACAACCGTCTCCTGGAGTTTCCCGGACGCGACAGCGGTCAGGACCGAGAGTCCCTCGGTATCCACGACCAGCATGAAGCAGGGGACCCGCGAGGCCTCGAGATATCCCTGCAGGGTAAAGAAGGTGAGGGAGAAGTTGACCGAGAGGAGGACCGGTGCATCCCTGCCGGGTGTCCCGACCCGGTACAGGCCCGGGGTTATCTGGATGGGCTTCTGGGGGTCGGTGTACATATTCTGCCTGAGCACGAGGAT
>DUGL01000197.1:5355-11167 GCA_013331415.1 Methanoregulaceae archaeon
AAGACCGGGTAGCCGAGTGCCGGTGTCACCCTGGTGATGGCGTGCTGCCGTACCGCGGTCGTTGCATTCAGCAGGTCGTGGAGCGTGGGCATGCTCAGGTCGAGCACCAGGCTGCTCACCCCTTCTCCTGCACACTGGCCTGAAAGCAGGGCGAGCGAATCGAGGTTCTCTGCCTGTATGGTGAGCGGGCAGCCGAATTTCTTTGCCAGCCGGCACATCTCAGGGTAATTCGCCGGGGTTGCGGTATGGATGAGCGGCCGGTAGTTTCCGCAGATGGCAAGGCCGGCCTCCATGATCGCGGGATCACTGCTCATGAGCACTTCCGGCAGGTCAGCGACCTCCTCGACCGTCCCGATTGCCCGGGCAAATGTTGCGGGATCATGGCTCAGGCACCGGACTGCCATGCCGTTCAACCGGATATCGGTCCCGACCCGCGTCAGGATCCTGTCACGGACAGAGATGACGATCTCCTTGATCGTGCCGGCGGGCATCGTATCAGGGACCGCGATCATGATGCCGGGTTCATGGAAGAAGGTCTTCTCGTGCCGGAACTGGACCAGTTCCTCTCCCACCGTAAAGGCTCGTTCCCCGACACCGACCTTCACCCGCTGGACCGGCGGCCGGGTCGACGCCCCGAGGATCTCCTTCGCATGCTCGTCGAGGTATGGGCAGAGGTCCGGCCGGACTTTCCCCCCTGCAAGCTTCATCGCGAACGTGAGGCAGGTGGGATCCCCGCACTCCTTGCAGTTCTTCTTCGGGAGCAGCTTGTAGATGTCGAGGGGTTTGAGCGGCATCGGTGTCACGCCCCCCCGCTTCCCGTTCCACCCCAGAACGAGGCGATCGCACGCTTCAGGAGCGGGACGGTCGCCGGGTGCCGGACTGAGACGATCGCTGCCCCTGCAAAGGTTGCCGGGAGCAGGGTATGGTACTCCCATGCGACCGCGATCCGGTCAGCGTCTGCGCCTTCAGCTTCCCTGACCTCTTTGACCGTGAGCGAATCGGGTGCAGAACAGATCATCGGCATCGCGAGGTCCGTATCCCCCTTGAGCGCTGCAGTGCGGATCCGCTCCATCACCGAGTACGAATACTCAAACCCGTATCCCAGCGCCCCGGTATAGGGATCGATCGCGATCCGGTCAGGGGGAAGTCCGATCTCCCGGAGGAGGATGTTCAGCTGTTTTGCAAGGTTGATGTCGATCGGCGACTGGGCGATGACCGCATGGCCGTATGCCATGGCTGCTGCGGCAACGCTGCGGTACCTGCCGGCCTCTGCAATCCCGAGCAGGACCCGTTCTCCCTCGGCTGCCTCCCCGATCTTCAGGAAGACCTCGCTGTCAATTCCGGGGTCATTGCTCCCCTCGATGATCAGCGGGAGGCCGGTGGCCTGGAGCACCGCCTCCACCGTTTGCTGTATCCCGGACAGTTCAGAAAAACCTCTCCTCCTCGTGCTCGTGAGAGAGAGCCGGACCAGGTCCGGGCGGCACTCCTTCTCTGCATATGCGGCCCAGGCACCCGTGTCATCGGCGATATCCCCGACAGCCCGGGTGGCTGCTGCCGGCCAGAGGGCAGGATCATCGGCGATCTCGTATGCCACGAGCGGCATGTGGCCGGATGGTGGCGTGCCGATGTAGGGGAGGTCGCGCTCTCCCCCGACCCGCACCGAATGGCTCCGGGTGCCGCCCTCTCCCCTGCCTGCACCGATGACCAGCTCATGGATCTGACCGGTCCATTCCGACAGCGTTGAAATTCCCATGCTCCCGACCCTCCCTAGAAAAGTGGTTTCATGGCGAGTGCCGGGTGGTCCGCTGCCGCGAGGAACGTTGCGAGGTCCTCGATGGTCTCTGCCGTCGTCTCGTCTCCAATTTTATCGAAGAGTGATGCTCTCTGCTTCGCTTTGAGCACTGCAAGGAGTCTCTCTTTGAGCTCCTCTTTGAGGATCGCCGGCATCCAGACCAGGCGTTCGATCCCCCCCTCGGCCTGGAGGAAGCGGTCGGAGAGGATATAGCCCTTGGAGATCCCGGCAAAACCAGGGGTCTGGGCGCCACCGCCGATGGTGCCGGCAAGGGTCGAGAAACTCATCCCGGACGGGGTCTCCCCCTTGTACTCCCGGTTCACGACCATGAAGCCGTTCACCTCGGGGAGCATCACCGCGATGCATTCGAAACACCCGCAGCAGGTCATCGGATACTCCATGATGCTGTACAGGGAGCACCGATCAATCTCTCCGTGGGAAGCTTTTTTTACGAACCGGTTGACGCCTTCGAACTCCCCGCGGTCCATGTCGATGATCTTCCCCTTCTCAACCGGCTGGTTGGCCCCGGAAGGTGCGATCTCGTATGCGATCTTCCCGTCAAGCCATGATATCGCCCCGCAGAGCGCAGGTCGTTCCGGGGTGATGATGCAGACGTGGTTCGGGGCAAAGGTCTGGCAGAGCGTGCAGGAGTAGAACAGGTCCACATCGGTATCCCGCATCCCCCGGATCCTGTCGTCCCGTTCCCGGTACACCGCCTCGGCCTTCTCCCGTTTCGCACGAACCGTTGCTTCATCGGTGACCAGGGTGACCTGGACGGCATCGAGCAGGTCCGGAAAATCCATCCTGAATTTCGCTGCAAGCAGGGTGCCGAGATCCCGTATCTTCACCCCTTTTGCCACGGCCTCCCGGGAGAGCCGTATCCAGATCAGGTCACGCTGGGCAACGTGCCAGGACCCCTCACCATAGTTGACAAAATTATGGATACGCCGCTCGAGGACCGGTTCGTACTCTTTCTTCATCTGTGTTCCTGCCACCTCGATGATGATCCCGAGCGGGACGGCAGATCCTTCCGAAATCCCGTCGATCTCCGGTCCGATGACCCGGACCCTCCCGTCCTCAACCTCTGCGGCAGGCCGGACCCGCAGGAGTTCAAAGGCAGGGGACCTCCCGCCCCCGAACTCCACGAACATCTCCTCTTTCCGGATGCTTTTCCCCTCGAACGCCGGGGAACAGGCCATCGGGATCGGTATCGCGGTCACGGTCACCTTGATCCCCCGGAGCTCCATCCCGGTCCGGACCGCATCGCCTGGCTGGACCCTGGTCCATTCGTCTCCCTGGTAGTCTCCCGCTGCGAGCACCGGGATGCCCAGGAGGCGGAATGAATCGATGACCGCGATCTCCTCGTCATCCAGGCCGGGGAATACGATAACGACGGCCTTTGCCCGTTCCTTTGCGTACGCGAGCAGCCGGCCCGCATCCCCCGGGGTGACCCCGCCAAACATCATGGCGACGCGGGCGAGGATGTCGATGAAATGGATGGCAGAGAGCGGCCGGGACCCGAGCGGGACGAGCCGGTATTCAGCACCCACCTTCACCCCGGCACTCCCCAGGCTCCGGATGATATCCCCGGAGAGGAAGGTGAGCATGTACTTCTCCTGCAGTTCCCGGCAGAGCCCGGCAGCAGTATCCGGGTTTGGCGGTGTCCCTGCCACCAGCATGAGCCCGAGGATGCTCCCGTCCACGAGCGAATACCCCAGCGTCCGGAGGACCGCGTCAGGGATAAACCCGGTGTAGGGTGCTGGCTCCTTTCCTGTTGCTGCCGCCTGCTGTGCCACCAGGCACTCCGCGGCCACGAGCGGATTCTGCCCGGCTGCGGCAAATGCCTTCTGTGCCTCATCTGCCGTGTTCACCGCATTCCCGGTGAGGGCGAAGGTGACCGGGAGGTGGTAGGCTGTTTCATCGTAGGAAAAGCTCCCCCCCATCCCCTCCAGCCGGGTTTTGAGTGACTCGTTCCCTGCATTCACTGCACTTTTGATATTTTTCATCGTATTTTCACCCGGATTATCATGGTATTCTCGTTCCGGCCACCTATATGGGTTTGGATCGTGCAAAGTCCGGAATACCGGGGGTGATCACCGACCCGGGCGGGCAGAAGAACCATGTTCCGGGGTTTGGACAGACTGAATTCACCGGGTTTGATAGCATTAAATAGCAGATCCGGTAATGCTTATGCAAGGATGTGCCGATTTTTTTATGAAGAAGGAACATGTACCCGGGAAGAACAAGGGAACGATAATCCTCTATGCCCTCTCCACCTGTGGGTGGTGTGCGAAGACAAAAGACCTCCTGAAAGAACTCGGGGTGGACCACTCCTATGTCTTTGTGGACCTCCTCTCCCCTGATGAACGGGAAGCAGCACTGCAGGAGGTCGAGAAGTTCAACCCTGCCGGGTCGTTTCCGACCTTGGTCATCGATAAGAGCAGGGTGATTGTCGGGTTCAAGGAAAAAGATATCCGCGAGGCCCTGGGATGACCCCTGCTCCCCCCACTGATGAAGCGATCGATGCCAGGTATGCACAGCTTGACCGGGAAGCGGAAGAGGGGGGGTATCACCTCAACCCTGACCGTGAATTCACGAGGAACCTTGTCCGCGGGCTGCTCGTCAACGAAGAACGGTACGGGTACCCCTCCTGTCCCTGCCGTGCCTCGCTGGGAAAACGCGAGGAGGACCGTGATATCATCTGTCCCTGCGACTACCGCGACCCGGATCTCGATGAGTACGATGTCTGCTACTGTGCCCTGTACGTGAGCGGGGCGGTCCTGAAGAATGAGGTACCAGTCGGGTGCATCCCCGAACGGAGGCCGCCCCGGAGTGAGCGGAAGAAGGAGGCGGCAAAGGTGCCGGGAGCGGAGGTACCGCAGCAGCTTGCATACCCGGTCTGGCGCTGCCGGGTCTGCGGGTACCTCTGCGCCCGCGAGTCGCCCCCGCACATCTGCCCGGTCTGCAAGGCAACAAAGGACCGGTTTGAACGGTTCCTGTAACCCCTCGGGAGGGGAGACCCGCACTGCAGGATCCTGAACGATAAAATAGCCACGGGAGCAGTACCTACTATGGTATATCCGGTAAAAATCGAGATCATCGGGTTAAAAGACATCACCTGCTCCCCGTTCCCCTGCGACAATACCCGGAGCTGCGGGCTCTATGACTGCTTCCCCACCGGAAAACTTGTGGTGGCATTCGATGCCCTGGCAGACGAACTCAGGAAAGAGTACGGGGACCGGGTGGCGCTGACCCTCACCCTCATCGACGATGGAGTCCCTCCTTACGTGAGGGAGATCATCGAGGAGTTCTCCCCCCCGCTCCCGATTGTTCTCATCAACGGGAAGTACGTCCCGATGGGGAGGATCTCCCTTCCGCTGGTACAGAAGGAACTCGGGAAGTGCAAAGAGCCAGTCTAGATGACCTTTGAGAGTTTCCCCGTGTACAGGTCGTAGTAGAGACCGTGGATCGCGATCTTCTGGTTCTCCAGCGCACTTTTCACCAGGGGATAGGTCTTGAGGTGGTCGATCTGGATCCTGATATTCTCGGTCTCGATCTGGCGTGACCGCTCCCGCTTCTCGTCCGGAGTCTTCGGGGGCGAAATCTTTGCATCAACGATGGTTTTGGCATCCCTTGCATTGTTCAGCCAGAGCGGGATATAGGCATCATGACTCTCCTTGTCCAGTGCCTTCATGGCACCACAGTCAGAGTGACCGCAGACCACGATATCCGTCACCTTGAGATGCGCCACGGCATACTCGAGCACGGTCGCGAAGTTCCAGTCATGGATGGGGACGATGTTGCCGATGTTTCGCTGGACAAAGATCTCGCCGGGCTGACTGCTGGTGATGCGCTCCGGGACGACGCGTGAATCGGAACAGCCGATCCAGAGCACCTGCGGGCTCTGTCCCTGCATCAGCTTCTTGAAGATCTCGATGTTGCCGTCAAAGTCGGTCTCGCGGAATTTCATATTGCCAAGTAAGAGGTTCTCGATCATGGTACTTGCTCTTTCTACTCGTT
>DUGL01000143.1 GCA_013331415.1 Methanoregulaceae archaeon
CTGGCTGCACCGATCGAGAGCATCACCGCTTTCAACACGATTGTCGCAGCCATCCTGAGCGGCAACCCCTGGGGCTGCACCGCGTATGAAGTCGCGGGAGTGGCCCAGTCGCCGGTCGCAAAGACCCGCGAGGGGTACACCGCACGTATCGAGTTTGAGGACAACGAGGCACAGCTCGTCGGGTACGTCAACGCCCGTACCCCCACGGTTGCCGGTTTCAATGGAGCCGTCACGGCCGTGGTCGCAGACGAGGCGCTCGCAACAGCGATGGGCGGCGATCCCCTCCACGTGAGCGAGAAGGATGCCTTCTCGGCAACCCTCAAGTGCCATGATGCGAACGGGGAGATCTACTACGTCTCCTTCGGCCGCGAGCAGGTCAGGGTATCCTCCTACGCCGATGACGCAATCCTTGCGACCATCGAGACCTGGGCCGACACCGTGCCGGCACTGGCCTGATGCCCACCGGCAACGGGAGACGGGGGACCCATCCCCCCATCCCCGGTTCTCATCGTTCTCATCGGGCTGGCCGTCGTTATCGGAACCGCAGTATCGGTCATGCGGGTCATGCTCACCGCCCTGATCCTACCCACGGTAGCGATCATGCGGGTCATGCTAACCGCCCTGATCCTACTCACAGTAGTGATCACATGGGTCATGCTCACCGTCCTGATCCTACCCACGGTAGCGATCATGCAGGCTATGATGATCGATGAGAGGTACCCGGGCTCCTGTTGTCCGAAAGCGTGAGGCATACAGTATGGACAGCGAACTGGCCCTGGTGGTGCTCTCGGCGACCCTGCCGATCTACCCTGCACTCCTCGTCATCTACGAAAGAATCGGGAAGTACGACGTGATGTGTACAGACCTGGGCAGGCTCAAGGATGAGCACTCCCGGTTTCACTACGGAGAGACAGCACATGAACCCGGAGATTGTTCAGATCATCGAGATGATCATGGTACTCGTGGCGGCAATCNNCAATCGCCGCGTACTGGCAACGCACGCAGAAGAGAGATGCAGAGAACGAGACCCGGCAGGTGGTCGCGTTCTTTGACCCCGGGGATGACGCGGTCACCACCCCGCCCGCCATCGTCCCGGCCCGCTCCTGGAAGATGGACGATGCGACGAAGGCATGGGTCCTGGCCGGGCATGATGCCCTGAACCAGGCAGTCCTCCTCCGGCAGGTTGACGAGGCCGAGGGAACCCGGCTCCCCCACTACTACCTGACTTTCCAGGACCGGGGCGGGGGCTACTACGAGATCGAGTACGGCCTGATGAAGGGGTCGGGGATCGGGAAACCTGTTTAAGGTTCTGACCGGATGAGCCGGTTCCTTCAAGAAGCCGGTACAATGATTGATTGCCTCTCCCAAGAGGCATCACAGAGGGAAGGCTGGTGGTGCACCCCCCTGCACCACCCCTATTCTTCATCCGGGATCTCTATCACCTGTATCGCAGCCATACGAACACAGGGTAAGTTCGCCTCACGACCTTGGAAATCGGGCAACTCTTGGTAAAAAATAGGGCAGGAATGAAACCTTACCCCCTACATTTCGCGGGTCGACCTCACAAAATAATATTTTTCGAATGCTGGCCCCATGAGATCAAGAATCTGAGTCACCTCTTCGTCCATATTCACAATAAACCGCTGATCACTGCCGACGAGACAACGGCCGAGATCCGGTTTGCCGATGCAGAATGCTCCCTGAAAAAAGAGATCCGGGCTGATTACACGAGAGGGAACTGACTGCAGTTGCCGGAAATGGGTGGCAGCATCATATCCCTGCCGGAGCACAAAACCCGCCCATGAAACTTCCCCTTCTCATCCAGGCATGCGTATTCTGTGCAGCCGCGGTGTCCGGCTTTCTTCTCCCGCAGGTGGCGACTCCTGCGGCTACCCCCGACATCAGGGAAGTCAGTGTTTTCGAAGGCGGGATCCGGTACCAGGCAGGCGAGTACCCTGTTCTTGTCCTGAACGGGACATTCCGCGAGATGGGCCGGCAATAGGGGGCCCTCATGAGAGATGAACTCGTCCCGGAGCATATGATGATCATCGAAAGCCTGGAGAAGCGGGGAACTGCCCGCAGCGAGATCCGGGCTGGAGGGTACAATTTCTCCGCATTCCAGCCCGAGCGGCTGAAAGAGATATCCCGGGGGATTGCCGAGACATCCGGCCTCTCCTACGAGGATGTATGCGTGCTCTACGACGGTCCGATCTTCGCCGGATAAAACTCTCTCATTTTTTTCCTTCACGGCATTCGCCATTATTCCTGGCATTTTTCCCGGTGGAAATGTCCTGGGAAAAAACACTACACCTAATTATCAGAAACCCCCATGTTCCCGCATGAGACTGTCCGGCATAGTCATTTGTATCCTTCTCCTTTTCGGCGGTGTATGTGCATCTTCTCTGCAGGGGGATGTCAGCAGCGAATCTCCTGGCGCAATACAACCGGCAGTGGATGCCCCGCCTCTTGTTCAGGGCCCCTCCGATCCCGCAGAGGTGGAGGCATTCCTCGATACAGTTATCCCTGCTGCCATGGCCCGGTACAGTGTGCCGGGGGCGACCGTTGCGGTTGTAAAGGACGGAAGGCTAGTCATTGCCAAGGGGTACGGGTACAACGATCTTGTAAACCGCACCCCTATTGATGCTGATGCCACGCTCTTTCGCATCGGCTCGATCTCCAAGCTCTTCACCTGGACGACCGTGATGCAGCTCGTGGAGGAGGGGAAGATCGACCTCGATGCCGATGTGAATACCTATCTTAAGGATTTCAAGGTCCCGGATACGTATCCGGGGAAGCCGGTGACCATGCGCCACATGATGACGCACACTGCAGGATTCGAGGATACGAGCCTTCGCATGACGGCAGATGATATCGGAAACGTGATCTCAATCCGGCAGTATTGCGCCGAAAATATGCCTGCCCGTGTCAATCCCCCGGGAAAAGTATCCCTGTACTCCAATTATGCCACAACGCTTGCCGCGGTGGTGGTCGAGGACGTGACAGGGATGTCCTTTGAGCACTACCTCCAGTCCCGCATCTTCACACCGCTTGGGATGGACCAGACGAATATCCGCGAAGACCTCCCCCCGGAATTTGCAGCAAGGCTCACGAAAGGGTACTCCTTTTCACACAGCGAGAACGTTGCCACTGACGACTATATCCTGAACGTCGGGCCTGCCGGAAGCATCAGCTCCACGGCACCTGACATGGCGAAATTCATGATCGCCCACCTGCAGAGGGGCACATACGGGAATGCTACGATTCTTGCCCCGGAAACCGCTGACCTGATGCATTCGTGGGCGTTCTCGGTCGATCCCCGCGTTGCCGGGATGTGCCTCGGGTTCTATGAACAATATTACAATGGCCAGCGGGTGATTGTGCACGGGGGAGACACCGACACTTTTCACTCCCTCCTCCTCCTCTTTCAGGAAGAGCAGGCAGGGTTCTTCGTCTCCGGGAACAGTGCCGGGGGAAGGGGACTGCGTGATGCTCTCTTCGCGGCGTACATGGATCACTATTACCCCGGGGAACCCGGGGCACTTCCGCAGCCTGATCCCTCTGCACAGGCCCGTCTGCAGCTGTATGCCGGCACATACCAGATGAACCGCCATAATTACGAGAGATTCGAACGATACCTCGGTCTGCCATCCACGATCGAGATCACTGCAACGCCGGGAGGTACCCTCCGGATGGTGTCAAGCGACGGAATGTTCGAATATATCGAGGTCGAGCCGGGCGTATTTGCCCAGGCTGACGGGAGCCGCCCGGTCAAGGGTGATGTCATCTTCCATACGGCCCCGGATGGTTCGGTTGAATTCTACACCTTCACGAACTACCCGGTCCTGGTCTATTCCCGCCTCCCGTGGTACGGGACGCCATCGTTTCATGACAATCTCAAGACTGCAGCAGGGATACTCCTGGGAACGGTAATCCTGTGGCCATTGCTCTTCCTGTTCCGCCGGATGCACAAGATCCCGGAACAACCAGGGAAGAAAATGGAAACGACCGCCCGGTGGATCGCAGGTATCGCGGCACTTATCCTGATTGCATTTGCCTTTATCCTGCTCCCGTGGGTCACGGATGATATGGGCATGATGATCACCTACATGAAGACCCAGGTGATCCCGGGAGAGCTGACCGCAGTCCTGACGCTGCCGGTTATTGCCGCGATTCTCACGCTGGCAACTGTTGCGTTCGCGATCCTTGCCTGGAAAGAAAAATACTGGACGTTCCCGCACCGGGTGCATTATACCATCATCGCCATTGCACTCATCGCGATGCTCTGGTGGGTGCATGTAAACAGGCTCTGGGTCTTCTGCCTGTGACCGAAAATCACCACATCTTCTCTTTTTCAACTGGATTCCCCCTTGAATGAGTATGTTTTATCGACAGGAACGATGTGAAAGGATTACAATACTAAACTACCCAGGAAAAAAAGGGGTATCATGATGAAGGAGCTTGTACCATTTTTCAAAAATTCACAACGGTACTCATCATCGCAGGACTCTTCTGCATTGTCCTCGTAAGCGGATGCATGACATCCCCCAAAAGTTACGCCGCAACAGCAGTCCCGGACATGCCTGTTCCGGAGGCAGGAGCCGGGCCGGGGCAGGTTGGCGCCATCATCCCGAAATTCGATACCTATGCGGAGCAGACCTTCCAGAGGAGCGGTGTCCCGGGTATGGCAATTGCCATCGTGAAGAACGACTTGGTCATCTACCTCCGGTGCTTCAGTCATGATCCGGACGGCGTCATGGCCGGGGGTCTCCGC
>DUGL01000147.1:0-4168 GCA_013331415.1 Methanoregulaceae archaeon
CGCACTGCGTATCTGAGAGGGAGAGGGAGAAAAGACTCCGGATGAGGATATTGAACCCGCGGCTCTCGATTCTCCGGGTGATCCCCTGTCTCGTCGGCACAACGGATCCCGGGAGCCAGCGTGAGCCGATCACGCAGTCTGCCCCGTCCAGTACAGCGAAGAGTGCCTGCATCTGTGCGATTGAGGTGGATCCATCCGCATCCATGAATCCGACGAGCGGGGTGGAAGCATGGAGGAACCCCTCCCTGACAGCACCGCCCTTTCCCAGCCGTTCCGGGTAGTTGAGGCACCGGAGGGTAAGCTCAGGATGAACTTCGGCAAACTGCCGGATAATCTCGGGTGTACTGTCTGAACCATCGCAGACTACCAGGTAGTCACCGGATGAACCCTCCATCTGGGAGAGGAGCCCGCCGATCCGCTTCTCCTCGTTGTATGCCGGGATGATGATAGAGAATGCCGGAGTCACGGCTGGCCGTCACCTCTCACTGGTGCCCCGTAAGGTGTTCGCGCAGTGATGTTTCGTCGTGGTATTTTTCTGCTATCCGGAGCGCCTCTGCCCGGAGCCGGTTGTGGTCCCGGATACAGGACTCAGGCGGGGGTGCCTCGCGCAGGAGTGCTGAGACATTCTCGGTGATCTGGATCAGTTCCGTTGCAATCACGGCATTGAGCCAGATCAAATCCGCAAGCATCGCTTTCGTCTCCTCTGCTTCCATGTGGGGATATATGGGGTGTCCTACGGTTAAATGATGACTGAGTACGGGAAGGGGACGATTCACCCGTTTAATCTTATCCCAGGGAGGCAGAGGGGTGCCATTGGGTTTGCTTGAGGACTGAATACGGCAGGGGACTGATTCTCCTCTTGTTCCCAGGGGGAGGGTGGTAGTGGTTCTGACCCGGAGATGGAATACAATCAGGGAACAGTTATCAGTCGCGGGAATAAAGACCTCCGGTATCCATGAATTATCTTGAGCGGATACGATCTGTCGGGAGGGATGCCAATCCTTTCTTTTCACTGATGGGAATCGAGATCGGCTCCATCAGCGGGGGGCAGGCGACCATCCGGATGCCGGTGCAGCATACCATGACCAATGGGGAGGGGTGGCTGCAGGGAGGAATGTTTACCGCACTTGCTGATGAGGCGATGGTGCTCGCAATCTACCCTCTCCTGGATCCGGACGAACGAATCGCAACGATAACAGAGGCCACCACGTTCCTGGGAGGAGCCCGGGAAGGTATCCTTGTCGCATCGGGACGGGTCATCAAAAAGGGACGCCGTGTCATCTTTGCCGAAGGCGAGGTCACTGCTGACGGATCAGACCGGGTACTTGCCCGGAGCATCGCAAGCTACATGGTCTCCCGGTCCTGAAACGGCGCGCTCCCGCCGTTTCCGGTCACCAGGGGGCCAGTACAGCCGGAGACAGCGTGCACAGGGAGACTTCGCGACGTTTCGTGATGCAGGGTTCCCGTCAACCAGGGAACCAGAACAGCCGGGGACAGGGGGAATAAATCTATTTCCCGATGAGGAGCATAATTAGCAATACGAGAAACGAGCTTTCGGGCGGGGTAGTGTTCATTGAAGTATATTTTTGTCACCGGGGGGGTCATGAGCGGCCTTGGAAAGGGCATCACCGCTGCATCCATCGGACGCATCCTCAAGAACCGCGGCTACGCGGTCACCGCGGTCAAGATCGACCCGTACTTGAATATCGATGCCGGGACCATGAACCCGGGCCAGCACGGGGAGGTCTTTGTACTCTCGGACGGGGGCGAAGTAGACCTTGATCTCGGGAACTATGAACGGTTCCTTGATATCGATCTCTCCTCCCTCCACAACATCACCACCGGGAAGATCTACCGGAGCGTGATCGAGAAGGAGCGGAGGGGGGACTATCTGGGGGAGACGGTCCAGATCATCCCGCACATCACCGATGAGATCAAGGCATGCATCCGTGCAGCTGCATGTGACGGGATTCCCGGTGAAGGTCCTGCAGATATCTGCCTCGTGGAAGTGGGAGGAACGGTCGGGGACATCGAGAGTATGCCGTTTCTCGAGGCGGTCCGGCAGATGCGGGGAGAACTCCCGGAGGAGGATACCGTCCTCATCCACGTGACCCTCATCCCTGAAGACAGCATGGGAGACCTCAAGACAAAACCCACCCAGCACTCGGTCAAAGCCCTCCGGGAACTCGGGCTCTATGCGGACATCATTGTCGGTCGGGGACAGCGTCCGGTCGGGCCCGGCACCAAGCGGAAGATATCGGCATTCTGCGACCTTCCCCAGGAGGGGGTGATCAGTGCCGCAACCGTCCCTGACATCTACCAGGTCCCGATGGAGATGGAACGCGAGGGTGCGGCAGATGTCCTCTCGGAGCACCTCAACCTCTCACCCCGGGAGGCAGATACCCGCTGGTATACCCTCGTGGAACGGGAATACCGGGGGCAGGTTCGGGTCGGCATCGTCAGCAAGTACGGGGTCGAGGATGTCTACATGAGTATCAAGGAGGCCCTCAAGCATGCCGGCCGCGCCTCTGCAACCGAGGTGAAGATCACCTGGCTCGATGCCGAACACTATGCGGAAGCGGACCTGGGAACATTTGATGGGATCCTGATCCCCGGGGGGTTCGGGCAGCGGGGTACCGAGGGCAAGATCAATGCCATCCGGTACGCCCGGACAAACCGGATCCCCCTGCTCGGCCTCTGCCTCGGTTTCCAGCTCGCGGTCGTGGAATATGCCCGTAACGTGCTCGGCTGGAAGGATGCAACGAGCGCCGAGATGGGTGAGGGCAGGCACGTGATCGCTATCCTGCCCGAACAGCAGGGTCTCTCAGACCTTGGCGGGACAATGCGGCTTGGCAATTACCCGGTCACGATAGAGAATGGTACCCGTGCGATGCGGATTTACGGGAAACGCGAGATCATCGAGCGTCACCGTCACCGGTACGAGGTGAACCCGGTCTTTATTCCTGATCTCGAGAAGGCAGGCCTGGTGTTCTCCGGGTCCTGGAACAACCGGATGGAGATCTGCGAGGTGACCGATCACCCGTTCTTCCTCGCTACTCAGTTCCACCCCGAGTTCCGTTCACGGCCAACCCGTCCCTCGCCGCCATTCCTCGGGTTCGTGGAGGCATGCAGTGCCTGCCGGGATGGGAGGTGACAGGAAGAAATGGTAAACCCAAAACAATTTGTCAGGGAATCGGTCGCTGAAATTGCGGCTGAGGCAGGATCGCACCAGGTCGTGATCGCGCTCTCCGGTGGTGTTGACAGTTCGGTCTGTGCTGCGCTGGCCGCCCGTGCGATAGGGGACCGCCTGATCCCGATCTATGTCGATACCGGTCTGATGCGGAAAGATGAGACCGTCCGGATCGCCCGGATGTTCGGGGATCTCAATCTCCGGATCGTGCATGCAGAAGAGGAGTTCCTGGGCGCTCTCGCCGGGATCAGTGACCCCGAGCTGAAGCGCAAAGCCATCGGTGAGCGCTTCATCCGTATCTTTGAGCGGGAGGCGAGGAAGACGGGAGCCCCATTCCTCCTCCAGGGCACGATCTACCCGGACCGGATCGAGAGCGAGGGAGGCATCAAGAGCCACCACAATGTCGGGGGCATGCCCCTTCACATCGAGTTTGAGAAGGTGATCGAACCGCTCCGTGACCTGTACAAGGATGAAGTCCGGGAGGTCGCCGGTGAACTCGGTCTCCCCCCCGAGATCCAGCACCGGATGCCGTTCCCCGGCCCCGGTCTTGCCGTCCGGGTTATCGGTGAGGTGACGCCGGAGAAGATCGAGGTGGTCCGGGAAGCCAACTGGATCGTCGAGGAGGAACTGGTCGACCGGTTCCTCCCCTGGCAGTGTTTTGCCGCGGTCCTTGGGCTTGGTACAGGGGTAAAGGGCGACAACCGGGTACATGGCTGGATCGTTGCGGTGCGTGCCGTCAACTCGCGGGACGGGATGACCGCCGACCCGGTAGAGATCCCCTACGATGTGCTCGGGAAGGTTTCATCCCGTATCACCGCCGAGATACCGAGCGTTGCCCGGGTCGTGTATGACATCACGCCCAAACCTCCCGCAACGATAGAGTACGAATAGCGATACGGAATATGAGAGAGAGATAATGCAGAAAAAAGAGGATTTCCGGGAACTCGACGCCCGGTATTACATGCCCGCATTCACCCG
>DUGL01000147.1:4181-13068 GCA_013331415.1 Methanoregulaceae archaeon
GTCTGCAGCACCGGCCACTGCCATCCGGCGGTTGTCCGGGCAATCAGTGAGCAGGCCGGCCGGCTGATCCACTGCTCAAACCTGTACTATGTTCCCGGCCAGGCAGAACTTGCCGCGAAGCTGGTCGGGCTCTGCGGGATGGATACGGCATTCTTTGCAAACTCGGGTGCAGAGGCAAATGACGGTGCAATAAAACTCGCACGGCTCGCCACCGGAAAGAAGCGGTTTGTGGCCTTCACCCACGGGTTCCATGGCCGGACGCTCGGCTCTCTCTCGGTGACACACAAACCTGCTATCCGGGAGCCGTTCCTCCCGCTGGAACCCTCGTGCACGTTCGTTGAGTACGGGGACCTTGACGGCCTGGAAAAAGCAGTCGACGATACAGTTGCCGGGGTATTCCTGGAGACCATCCAGGGAGAGGCGGGAGTCATCATCCCGCCGGACCAGTTCATCCGGGGGGTACGCGAGATCTGTGATGCCCGTGGCGCCCTGCTGATCGCCGACGAGGTCCAGACCGGGATGGGGAGGACCGGGAAGTGGCTCGCCATCCAGCACACCGGGGTGAAACCTGATATCGTCACGCTCGCAAAGGGGATGGCAAGCGGGTTCCCGATGGGGGCGCTCCTTGCCCGCAAAGGCCTTGCATTCCGGAAAGGGGAGCACGGGAGCACGTTCGCCGGCGGGCCGCTTGCCTGTGCGGCTGCACATGCCACGATCGCTGTGATCGAGCAGATCCTCCCCGAAGTTGCAGCAAAGGGAGAGCGGTTTACCAGCCACCTCTCGCCTCATTCCCCGCGCTGGCGGGGGCTGATGATCGGGATCTCTGTCGGGGAGACCTGCCCGGCAGTCCAGAAACGGTGTGCAGAAAACGGGGTGCTCGTCAACTGTGCTGCGGACGGAAACCTCCGCCTGGTGCCACCCCTCGTCATCACGAATGACGAGATTGACCGGGCATCCGCGGTCATCAATGCAGCACTGGCTGCCCAAAAATAAACCCGGGAAACGTCTCTTCACCGGGACGAATGAAAATACCTCCGGTATTTTCATCTATTTTTTTTGACTGCAGTGGTTCCTGTGGATTACGACAGGTATACCGCAGGCTGAAGTTCAGAGCGAGAGGACAGGGGTGGGTGAGACCTCCCGCAGGAGCCCAAACGGGACGGTGGTGTTCATCGAGGGTGAGGGTGCGAAGGGGAGATTTGCGTCTGCATACCTCCCTCAGAAGATTCCCGCCTCTGCGTGGATAATTTCGTCTTTGGGAAAAAGAAGTGCTATTCCCTGCCCCCGCTCTTCCGGAGCCAGAGACCCATCAGGGTGAGGATAGCAAGTACCCCTGCCATTCCTGGCAGGGATGCAAAGGGGGCACGCTGCCCGGCCGATACACCCGTGGTCATAGCAACCGTGGTCTCTGTGGCTGCGGCAGGCATGTCCGGTGCAACCGTTGTCACGAGCCCGAGCGTGTACTGGCGACCCTGCGCACCCTGCCCCGGTCCGGTAGCAGGTACGGCCGGGGTGACGGATCCCAGGGTTGTGCCGGGGGTGGGAGACGTGACGGCAGTCTCTGCCGGACCCGGGGACTCCTGCTGGGTGGGAGGAGGAGTCACTCCTTCGCCAATACCGGTGACCGTGGCAGAGATAGCCAGGGGAATGATGCGGGCCCCTTCATCATCATCATAGAAGGCATCGTAAACACTGAGGGACAGCGGCTGGGTCGATACTCCCGGGATGGTGAGGGTTGCAAGAAGAATGTGCTCTGCGTTCCCGCTGATCTCCCCTTCCATGTCAACCGCCATGAGCCTGAGTTCCTGCCCCGGCACCCCCTCATCATGGGAGAGCCCTGCCCATGCCGGGAAGCTCACAGCGGTCACCGCAGCACCCCCCTCCGGCCCTATCCTGATATTGAGAGAGTAGCCGGAAAGTCCGGAAGGAGCAGACGCGAGGATGAGGTGTACCTCGCCGGTCTCTCCGGGGAGTATGGTCATTTCAAATGGTTCATAGGTGTTCGTCACTGCGCCGGCTGCAGAAGACAGCAGAAAAAGGCCGGCGAGGAGCAGGAGCAGGACGGAAATACGGGGGTTTTTTGGGTATTGCATACAATCCACCTGTATACCCGTCTCGTCCCGGGCAGAAAAAAGGTATCGCCTTTTCCGGGATGCAGGATCCCGGGGTGGGTTTGGGGGGGCAATCCAGTTTATCTGCTTTCAGAAGTACACTATACCCGCGGGAGAGTCTGGGAATGGAAAAGGGGAATGTAAGCGGAGCGAGCCCGTATGTCCACCTCGTACGGGACTGCTTCCGCTCAGGGGGGTACGTCTTTGCCACGAAGCCCGGCGAGATCGCCCGGGAGCACGGGATATCCCGGGTCGCCCGGCTGGCGAGCAACGAGAACCCGAATCCCCCGGGAAAAAAGGCAGTTTCCCGGGGATGTGAAGCGCTTGGCAGCGCGAACCGCTACCCCGATGCACCCCTTGAACAGCTGATATCGGCACTTGCTTCCTGCCATGGTGATTACCCGTTCGTCACCGGTGTCGGAATGGACGGGGTGATCGAGACCCTGGTCCGGACGCTTGTCGACCCGGGAGACCGGGTAGCCGTCTCGGTCCCCACCTTCTCGTTCTACGGGCTTGCGGCAACAGCGCAGTCAGCGGAAGTCGTCCCGGTCGCCCGGCAAGACGATTTTTCAGTCGACCCTGATCGGTTCATCCGGGAGGCACGGGGATCTAAGATTGCCTTCCTCTGTTCTCCCAACAACCCGACCGGGACGGTTACCCCGGTGGAGGATGTGGAGGAGATCCTTCGCAAAATCGACGGGCTCCTCTTCCTTGACAATGCCTATGTCGAGTTTGCGGGCATTGACTACCGGCCCCTGCTCGCTGACCACGGGAACCTTGTCATCGGCCGGACCCTGTCCAAGGCATTTGCGCTTGCCGGTGCACGGGTCGGGTATGCATTCGTGCCAGGGTGGCTCGTCCCCTTCTACAACCGGGCCTCGACCCCGTTTACCCTCAACACGGTGTCGGCCCATGCAGCCACTGGTGCCCTTGAAGACCGGGAATCCATGGAAGCATTTGTCAGGTATGTCCGGGACTGGCGTGACCGGATCACCCGCGAATGCGGGTTTCCTGCTTCCCCATCCGGGGCAAACTTCGTGATGATCGATGTCGCACCCTGGACCGGGGACGGGATGGTCCGGGAGCTTGCCCGACGCGGGGTGATCGTCCGGTCCTGTGCCAGTTTCCCGGGACTTCCTGACCACTACATACGGGTCAGTATCGGGGAAGACTGGGAGAACGAGATGTTTTTGAACGAGATTTCGGTCATACGGGAGACCGGGACGGGTCTCTCTTCCCGGGTTCGGAACAGGCCATGATGGTCGGTATTACCGGGACGCCCGGGACAGGGAAGAGCTCGGTAGCTGATGAACTGGCGCGAAGGGGAATTTCGGTCCTCCATATCTCGGACACGGTCGAAACCTACGTTCTCGGCGAAGACGATGACCGGGATACCCGGGTTATCGATGAGGATGCCTGGGTTGCAGGTTTCACCCCGTTCGATGGGTTCGTCGAGGGACATCTCGCACACCTGCTCCCCTGCGATCGTGTCGTAGTGCTCCGGTGCCGGCCGGATGTGCTTGGAGAACGGTTAAAAAACCGGGGATACGGATCAGAGAAGGTACGGGAGAATACCCTTGCCGAAGCCCTCGATGTCATCCTCATCGAGACGGTCGAGTCCTTCCGGCCGGAACAGGTATATGAACTGGATACAACAGGTATGGGTATCAGGGAATGCAGCACGATAATCGACCAGTTCGCGAGAGGGTCGATCCCGGCATCGTTTGGCAGCATTGACTGGTCTTCATACATCGGAATGATCGAATGACCCTTGATACGTTCAGACCGCACCTGAAATGGATATACCGGCCTTTTGTCGATATCTCGATAAAAATCGGGATAACGCCGGACATTTTCACGGTCGCGTCGTTTTTTGTCGCCCTGCTCGCCGGCATTGCATTCTTCTTCGGGGATGTCATCTTCGGCACGTTTTTTATCATGTGCAACGCTGCGTTTGATTCGATGGACGGGGCCGTTGCCCGGGCGATGAATATCCAGAGCAGGAAGGGTGATTTTCTCGACCACGTCGTCGATCGGTATGCGGATATCTTCATCATCACCGGGATATTTGCCGGCGGGTTTGCCCCCTGGCCTGTCGGGGTTTTTGCCCTCACCGGGGTGCTCATGGTCTCCTACATCGGCACGCAGGCACAGGCCGTGGGTGTCGGGCGCTACTACGGGGGGTTACTGGGTCGGGCGGACCGGCTTCTTCTCCTGATCATCGCCGGGTTCCTGAACATCATGTTCCCTGCCGGGGTCTATGGTCTCCCCTTCCTCGGCTGGGTACTCGTTATATTCGGCCTGATCGGCCATTTCACCGCTATCCAGCGGTTCCTCTTTGTCTGGAGAGAGATCCGGTAACCAGCCAGGCGATGTATTCCCACCCTTTCAGGAGGCACCATCCCCCCCGGAGCCTGGTATGCCACTCCAGGCGGCATTCTGCCTGCCCGGAAGTCTTCGGCGAAACGGGATTGTCACCCCTGGAACCATGTTCTTACCGGCACCAGGTAACGGTCGGTTGCGCGGTAAAAAAATATCCATTAAAACCATGACTCAAGCGTCTTCTGGCCGGACTTCTGCTTCATCCCAAGAAGTGCCTTCTCCACCCGGTCGGGAGCAAAATCGTACCCGTCACAGAGCATCCGCAGCACTCCTTCGTGGTCCGGCTCACCCCAGGAGAGCACATACTGCCCGGTGACTGGCGGATGCCGGAAGAAGTCCATGATTGCATCAGGATCTACGCCAGGGAGATCGGCCTCGATGGTGCGGTCAAATTCGCCCCCCTTGACGATCTTGAGGGCTCGTTTTGCCCCGATACCTTTCACACCCTCGTTGAAATCGGTGCCGGTGAGGAGTGCAATCCGGATGAGGTCATCCCTCGTGATAGCGAGCCCGGACAAGAAATCTGCCAGCACGATACGCTCAGGGTTGACCGATATCGTCCTGCCATGGAGTTTCCGCTTCCCGCTGACGGTGAGGTTTCGCACGAGGAGCGGAGATCCAAAGAGGAGCGTGTCGTAGTCCTGCGAGACCACGTACCGGGCGTCACCGCTGCAGACCATGGCTGCAGCCTGAGCCTCCCCTTCGCTTGGTGCCTCCACCACCGGGAGACCGAGCAGGGAGAGAAGGGTCTTTGCCGTGCTGATGATCGCTTCATCCACCCGCGATGATGAGCGGGCCTGCTTGTAGGCCTCGGCGATCTCGCCGCGGGATAATGCCTCCTGCCAGCGCTCTTCTGCCTTTGTGCGAACAGAGCGCCGCTGTTCTATCGTTGCCTGCTTGAATGCGGGCGGGGTCCCGTCAAAGACGTACACCGGCCGGATCCCCTTCTCGAGGAGATTACTGGTCCGGAAGAGTATCCCTGAGAGGTGCGAGGTGACCCGCCCCCTCCCGTCCATGAGCGGCGTCCCGTCTGGCTGCCTGATGATGCTCAGGAACTGGTACAGCGCATTGTGGGCGTCAACTGCAGCAACACCGCCCAGCGCCTCCCATGAGACCGGTACCTTATAGGGAGCAACGATATCCCGCAGTGCAACACCCATGGGAATGCTCCTCCCGGCTCCCCCGCTCCTACCGGTAGACCCGCCGGGTGATCTCGGCTACGATCTCCCCGATCTGGTCAACGCTGCTGTCGTAGCGCCGCGCCATCTTCTCTGAGATCTCCTCGAGACTCACCCGGATCATCCGTTCGCGGTTCGTGATATTCTGCTCAATCACCCGTAATTTATGGTGGATGATCAAAAACAGCCCGCCGACCGAGAGCACAATCAGCAGGGAAGGGAGCAGGATTCCCGGCTGAACATGGAGGGTGGCAAGGAGTGAATACATCGATACGCACAGAATGATAATGAGTATTATATCCCCCAGATACTCACGTATATCCATGCTTTTACATGATGAAGACCGGGTAATTAAGCTACCTGTGATCCCCGGGGTCTCATGATGGGGCTCCCCCGGCTCTTCCCGCTCCTCACGATACCTGCGATGCTGATCATCGTGGAGATCGCTGCCCTCCTCCTCTCGCTCCCGATGCAGAGCGCGGGGATTACGGCATTTGACGATCCCGAGTCGGTGGCAAACCCGTTCATCTTCATCCTGATCCTCCTGGTGTTCACCGGCTTCCTCCTCCTCCTCATCAGGTACCGGTGGAAGAAACTGATCGGCATCATCATCGGTCTCTCCATCTTCTTCACCTTCATCTACATCTTTGCCGGCCTTACCGGGTACTTCATGGGCGTGACCGTGCTCTCCCTCATCCTCACGCTCGCCTGTGCGACAGCCGCGAGCCTGACCCTCTACCTCTTCCCGGAGTGGTACGTGATCGACACGCTGGGGATCCTCATCGCAGCGGGAGCAGCGTCGATATTCGGGATATCCCTCACCATCGTCCCGGTCATTATCCTCCTCTCCATCCTCATGGTCTACGATGCCATCTCGGTGTACAAGACCCGGCACATGATCACGCTTGCCGAGGGGGTCATCGACATGAAATCCCCCATCCTCTTCATCGTCCCGAAAAAGAGAGGGTACAGTTTCCGGAAAGACGGGATCGGGAGTATCGGTGAGGGTGAGCGGGCTGCGTACGTCATCGGGATGGGGGATCTGATCATGCCGTCCATCCTCGTGGTCTCGGCAAATGTCTTCCTCGATACCGCACGGATAGGATTCATTACCATCCCCGCTCTCGGTGCGATGATCGGCTCGGTCATCGGCCTCTCGCTCCTGCTCACCGTGGTCCAGAAAGGAAAGCCCCAGGCAGGCCTCCCCCCCATCAATGGGGGGGCAATCCTTGGGTTCCTAGCAGGGTACGGTCTCGTCCTGCTGCTCTGACTGCTTCCTGAAGCCGATGAGGGTCTCGAGGACCTCGCTGATACCCTCCCCGGTCTCGGTGGACATGTTCAGGTACCCGTCGAAGTAGAGCAGGTCTGATTTGTTCGCGACAGGTACAACCGGGATCTCGACCATCGCCTCGATCTCGTGCAGGAGCCGTACCTGCTCCTCTATCGGATACCCACAGTGCTCGCTCGGATCAATGATGCAGAGCACAACATCGGCGAGGTTCATGATGGCCGTGAGTGCCTGGCGCTCGATCTTGTTCCGCTCCGAAGTGGGGCGGTCAAGGAGCCCGGGCGTATCGATGAACTGCATCCGCCCGGTCCCGGCATACCGGTGGCCCACGATCACCCCCTTTGTGGTGAAGGGATATGCGGCGATCTCGGGACTTGCCGAGGAGGTTATACGGATAAAGGAGGATTTCCCTACATTGGGATATCCGGCGACCACCACGGTGAACTCATCATCGATGTGGGGAAGTTTCCGCAGCACATTTCGCATATCGTTGAGGAACCGGAGTTCATCATCGATCTGGTGGACAACCGATGAGAGGCGGGCAACGGTCCGTTTGCGGATAACCGAAGGGATCTCGGCTTTCCGTGTCTGGTAGGCCAGCCCCGGCCCATGGTTGCGTGCCCAGCGTGCAGCCCATCCTACGGCCCCCAGCGCCTTCCTGACCCGGTCCATCCCCCAGAGGATATCCACGGTATCACGGTAGAAGGGGGGGAGGTCATCGAGTTCAGGAAATGACTGGATGATCCGGACAAGCCGGTCATGAATGCCGGTGCTGACTGCCCGTACAAATTCTTCGTTCGCACGATCTTTATTTCGTTTGAGCCGCATCTTTGAGGCTGCCCTCCGGAAACTCCGGTCAAGGATCTCGTCAGCGGTCGGTACGGTCGGTATTTTCTCGAATTCCACCGGATATTCAACCCAATCTATATATGCGAAATCAGATGATAAACCATTATGGATTTGTCCCTCATCCAGAAGGATATCCTGATCACGCTTATTTCGCTCTATCACCAGCACTCGCACCCGGTCAAAGGAGAGGAGATCGCCGAGGTCATCAGGAGAAACCCGGGAACGGTCCGGAACCAGATGCAGGCACTCAAGGCGATCGGGCTCGTTGATGGCATCCCGGGCCCGAAAGGAGGGTATAACCCGACAGCACGTGCCTACCGGGAACTGAACCTCGGCCTCTCTGAAGGCGAGTACGATGTGCCGATATACCGGGATGGGGAGGTCGTCAAAGGGGTGCGGGTGGTGGAGATAGCCTTCACCACGCTCTGCCATCCTGATATCTGCCAGGCGAGTGTACGGGTGATCGGGAGCGTCCGGGCGTTTGAGATAGGGGACAATATCACTATCGGCCCGACACCCGTCAACAAACTCCTCATCCGCGGGGAGGTCTATGGAAAAGACGAGATATCGCAGACCCTCCTCATCTCTACATACGAGATGATCTCACTGCCGAAGAAACAGATCCGGCACTACATGAGTGCCCCGCTCATCACCCTCAAAGCAACCGATACCCTTTCCGATGCCATCCGTCTCTTCACCATCAATCATATCCACGGGGCACCGGTGATGGACGACGGCGTTCTCTCGGGTATTGTTACGATGAGTGATATCGCAAAAGCGATCGGGGACCACGTACTTCTCGGGGAAACAGTATCCTCGATCATGACCCCCGATGTCGTGAAGGCACCGTCACATGTCCAGCTCTTCGAGGTCATCAGGCAGTTCAAGGAGCGGGAGATCGGCAGGCTGGTTGTGATGGACGGTGACCTTCCGGTCGGTATCCTCACCCAGTCAGATATTATACGCCAGTTCCCCACCCTCTGATCCACGGGTAACGGATCCGGGATGAATCCCCGGGCTCTCACCCGGGCAGGATTTTTCACGATATTCAACTCCTCTTTTCAAAAACCAGAATCCCG
>DUGL01000092.1:0-8270 GCA_013331415.1 Methanoregulaceae archaeon
ACTCCTGAAGGGTGCATATTCCTTGATGGCGTCCGTTGCAGGGTATACGGAGCCCGGCCATGGATCTGCCGGACGTACCCGTTTATGCTCAGTGGTGATGACCTGGTGATCGCGCCGTGTGAAGGACTGGGCTCTGCTCTTACGCTGGAAGAAGCACGGGATCTCGCCGATCTTCTCATTGCGAGGAAGGATGCAGAGCGGGAAGAGGAGGAACGGGTCCGCAACGTCCTCTCTTCGCGCACGATACCTCCCGGTAAAAAGGTCCTGGTTGACGGGACGGGAATAATGGTGCTCTGATGGGAACGGTACGGATCGTGGGCACAGCCCACGTCTCGCAGGAAAGTGTTGATGAAGTGAAGGCGGCCATATCGGAGGTCTCTCCCGATGTTGTAGCAGTGGAGCTCGACCCTGGCCGGTACGCTGCGCTCCGGCGGCAGGCACAGGAGGCCACGGTCGAATCGGTCCTTGAGGCAAAGACGTTCTCCCAGCTCCTCGTCCAGTGGATCCTCGCGTACCTGCAGCGGCGGATCGGGCTCGATGTCGGGGTTGAACCCGGTGCCGAGATGAAGGCTGCGGTCGAGGAGGCTGAAGCGAGGGGGATTCGCATCGGCCTGATTGACCGGGACATCCGGATCACCCTCCGGAGGTTCTGGCGCTCCCTCTCGTTCATCGAGAAGATCCGGATGTTCTACGCTCTCGCGGTCTCTGTTGTCAGCATCGATGGTCAGGATATCGATATCGAAGAGCTGAAGAAACAGGATGTGATTGATCTTGCGATGGAGGAGTTCCGGAAGTTCTCACCGAACGGTGCACGGTCCCTCATCGATGAGCGTGATGCCTACCTCGCCCACCAGATCCTGGCCCTTTCACAGGTGCACGAGCGCGTGCTGGTCGTGATTGGGGCAGGCCATGTCCAGGGGGTCAAACGGTACCTCGCCGATCCCGCAACCCTCCCGCCGATCACGAGCCTCACGGCAGATGTCCGGTCACGGCCATGGGGGCTGATCTTTGGGGGAATCGTCACGTTCCTCTTCCTCTTCCTGCTCGCGGCAATCCTCTTCTCCGGGGTAGGAATAGAGGTACTGGTCACGGCACTGGTCTACTGGGTGCTCATCCATGGACTGCTCACCGCTGCATTCACCCTCCTTGCACGTGGCCATCCCCTCTCGGCACTCACCGGGTTTGTGGTCTCATGGTTCACATCCTTAAATCCCCTCATCGCAGCCGGGTGGTTTGCCGCTATCGTGGAGGTAAAGATCCGAAAACCCTCGCCAGGAGATTTCCACCGGATAGCACAGGCAGAGACCCTCTCGCAGATGTGGGAGATCCCGCTCTTCCGGGTCGTACTCGTAGCAGCGCTGGCCAACCTCGGGAGTACGCTTGGTACCATCATCTATTTCATCGTGATCTTCCCGATTCTCGCGATCGACCCCGGCCCCCTCATCAGCCAGGGAATCGCGAACATGTGGGCGGCTATCCAGGCCATCTTCTGATCCATTTTTCACCGGAGCCAGAAACTATTTAGGATGTCTGCCGCCAGTATCAGCTGGTGAGGTTTTTATGCGATCTTCAATTCTGGTTCTGGTCCTCTGTATCCTGCTTGCCACGAGCATCGTTTCAGCCGCGGTAAATACCGTGCCGCTGGGTGGGGTGGTGTTTCCTGGTGAGCAGGGACTTGATATCACGGCAACGGGGGTGACGTCCGGTTCCCGGATTGTCTGGTACGGGCCCGGGGGTACCCCGGCAACGGTCCCGGTAACGACCCTGACAGTCGATGATGCAGCAAACTTCTATGTCTCCCCCGTCCTGTTTGGCGAGCGGACTGGTCCCTGGTTCGTGGCGCCGGAAAACACCATTGCATTCTATGTCCAGGACCCCCTTATTGCGATACGGGTCTTTGACCTGACCGCCGGGTTTGAGATCGCGGGGAATACGGTCTGGGTGCCACGCGGTGATGCGGTCGGGTTCAGGATCGATACCAATATCGCTGATATCGCACGACGTCCCGGCTCCACCGGGGCACCGATCACGATCAGGATACGGGGACCGTCCGGAATTGAGTATTCAGCGGTCAATGGGTATACGCTTGAGAACATCATGCTCTCGGGATCACCATTCGAGACCGGACCGGTCTGGTATACCGGCACCTATGAGCGGGGAACCTACGCAGTCTGGGCAGAGAGCACGGCAAATGAGATGCATGCCAACTACAAGCGGGAAGGAAAGACGGTTACCGCACCTGTCTTCTTCCTGATACAGAATGTAAACCCGCTCATCACGACTGCTCCGACACCACCTCCTGTCACCGTGGCGACCCCTGTTCCCACGGTAACCGTTGAGACCCCGGCCCCCACGCCCACGGTTACCGTAACCCCCACGACACCCGAACCGCAGGAAACCACTGCGCCCCCGACAGCCACACCAACCCCGACTGTTCCGGGCTTCGGGTTCGGTTGTGCGCTCCTTGCCGTTACAGCACTCGTGCTGGGGTGCAGGGCACGCCGGTAATCCGGCATTTTGGCATGAAAACCGCATCCGCGGTTTTCATAAGGGGGGCATGTACCCCCCTGGACTCATCTGCATTTCATTTTCCAATGAAATCACTTCGTGATTTTCATAATTTATGCCCGAAATCCTGAACGGAGTTCATAGGTGGTTGGCATGAAAACCGTATCCGCGGTTTTCATAAGAGGGGCTTGTACCCTCCCGGACTCATCTGCATCTCATTTTTTTACCTCGCCGTGAGTCGGTCATCAGCGGTAAGGATGGGGTGCATCTGAGACCCCCCCGGTTTGAGGAAACAGAGAGCGTCCGTTGAGGCGCTGCATCTGCTCCCCCCTCTCCCCGGTTGGCAGGCCGTGTGCCCTGCTGCCTGCCCCGGGACCCTGCACATCGTCTCCTCTGACGTAATCTCTCTGCTGCAGGGTGAAATCACCAGGGATCCACCGGCTGGACCCGTACGATGTGCCCCGGATGTCGGTGACCAGGGACACTCTTTCGTCCGGGTACTGTCCGGGAGGAGAAAGCATTTTTCCCTCTCCCTCCAAGGGCATTACCATGAATGTCGGAACCACCATCATCAAGTGCCGGCACAGTGTCCGGGATTTCAAGTCAACACCGGTGGAAGACCATATTATCAGGGATTCCCTCGATTGTGCCCGCCTCGCCCCGACCGCGATGAACCTCCAGCCCTGGCTCTTTGGGGTGATCCGTGAAAAGAAGCTGCTTGCCTCTGTTGCGGACCTGACCGATCATGCGAAGTTCATCGCCGGAGCACCGGTCTGCTTTGCGGTGTTTGGTGAGCGGTCAGCAAAGTATTACCTCGAGGACTGCTGTGCAGCGACCGAGAACCTCATCATCGCGCTCCAGGCGTATGGGGTGGGATCCTGCTGGGTTGCCGGGGAGAAGAAGGAGTATGCTGAGGCGGTGCGAACCCTGCTCGGGGTTCCCGACCAGTATTGCCTCGTCTCACTCCTGCCGGCAGGATACCCGGCCGATATCACGATCCAGAAAAAGAAGGATGAGGAAGACATCTCCTTCTTTGACCGGTACTCGTCCGGATGAGCGCGGTGATACCTCAGCGGGACCCGGTCCTGTGGTGAACCAGAGGGGAACATGCATGTGCCGGCGGTCCCAAAAAAGGACATAGCCGGAAATCAGCGGGAACAGGATGGACACCGGGCATAATCGTGCACGGAGCCGGGTCAGTACATCTCACCATGGCGTGCGGGACCCGGTCCCGCTGAACCCATCCGGAAAAAAACCGTTTCATGTGCTGTATATTCCCGGTTCTTCGATTCGAATCCCGGGGATGAGAGCGACCTCCTGCACGAGGAAGCGTCAGGTGCCGGCACTCTCCCTGGAGCCCCGGTGAAATTCCATATGGTCCTGCTCAGCCGGGATTTCCTGCCCGGTGTATTGCACCGTGAGGGAAAGTACGCTCTGTTCCGGGAAAGCGGGTATCGCATACAGAGGGTGAAAGAGGGGGATACTTCCCCGGGTACATGTCCGAGATCTCTCCTCTCCCTGGTGCCACGCGCAGAGGTGGCATACGGGGTTCTTCCGCCGGGTCATCCAAGAAACCATTATCTGCTCGCTCCCCTCAGTTCAGTGATCATGAGAAAGCCTGTGCTCCAGGTAGCGCTGGACCTGCTCGACCTCTCCCGTGCCATCCAGATCGCCCATGAAGCGGTGAGCGGGGGCGCTGACTGGATCGAGGCCGGGACACCGCTGATCAAGAGCGAAGGGATGGCGTCAGTACGACGCCTCCGGGCAGAGTTCCCCGGGCATGGTATCGTTGCTGACATGAAGGTGGCAGACACCGGAGCACTCGAGGTGGAGATGGCGGCGAAGGCCGGGGCATCGGTCGTCTGTATCCTCGCTGACGCAGATGATTCAGTCATCGAGGAAGCGGTACGGACCGCCTCGGTCTACGGGGTGCGCCTGATGGCGGACCTGATCAACGTCGCCGACCCGGTCAGCCGCTCAAAGGAACTCGCGGCACTCGGTGTCCATATCATCAATGCGCATGTCGGGATCGACCAGCAGATGATCGGGAAAAGTTCCCTTGGCATCCTCCAGAAGATACGGGGAGCAGTCGAGATCGAGATCGCTGCTGCCGGCGGTCTGGATGCAGGTACTGCCCCCCAGGCAGCAGCGGGCGGTGCGGACATCATCATCATCGGGGGTGCGATAACCCGCTCGGCAGATGTGAGTACTTCCACCCGGAGGATCAGGGAAGCGCTGGATGCCCCGCGTGCCGGCCTCCTGCCCCCGTCCTCACCTGCCACAGCAGTGCGTGAGATCCTCATGACGGTCTCAACCCCGAACATCTCGGATGCGATGCACCGGAAGGGGGCAATGGCGGGGATCGTCTCCCTCTGCGGGAATGTCAGGATGGTCGGGAGGGCGGTTACTGCCCAGTCGTTTGCCGGGGACTGGGCCAAGCCGGTCGAGGCGATCGACCATGCCGGGGAGGGCGATGTCCTGGTCATCAACAACGAGGGGAGCACCACGGTCGCGACATGGGGAGAACTCGCCACCCTAAGTGCGCTCTCCCGCGGGATTTCCGGGGTGGTTATCGACGGGGCTGTCCGCGACATCGATGATATCAGGATGCTGGCATTCCCGGTCTTTGCCCGGGCAGTCGTCCCGAATGCCGGGGAGCCGAAGGGGTTTGGCGAGATCAACTGCGAGGTCCGGTGCGGGGGTCAGACTGTCCGGCCGGGTGACTGGGTCATCGGCGACGAGAGCGGGGTCGTGGTGATCCCCCGTGAACGGGCGTACGAGGTTGCACGCCGTGCCCTCGAGGTAAAGAAGACCGAGGAGCGGGTACGTGAAGAGATCCAGCGGGGGAGCACGCTCTCACGGGTCTCTGAACTGGTGAAATGGGAGAAGAAATAGGGGAGGCCGGCCGGGAAAGCCGGTCCTGGTCACGCTGGCTGGAGGGATCAGGGAGATCCCTGTGCTCCCGGGCTTCCGCTCACTGGAATACTGCACTCTCGAGAAGGGTTGCACCCTGTGTGGAGATCAGCCTGATTGCCTGCTCGGGGTTGTCCACCCGGAGGATCAGGACCGCGCCCTCTTTCCCACTGTACGCATACGAGTACTCGATGTTCACCTTCCCATCCCCGAGGATCTTTGCAATCTCGTAGAGTCCCCCCGGTACATCCCGCATCCTGACCGCGATCACCTGGGTGAATGCCACGTTGAACCCGAGTCCCGTCAGCTTCTCATGTGCCTTTCCCGGCTTGTCTACGAGGGCCCGGACAACACCGAATCCATCCGCCTCTGCGATGGAGAATGCAAGGATATTGATCTCCTCCTCCTGGAGGGCCTTTGCAATCGCTGCTAGCCGGCCCGGCCTGTTCTCGGAAAAGACCGAGATCTGCTGTATCAGGTACCTGCCTGTATCGTTCATAGATTTCTCCTGTCGATAACCCGCTTCGCTTTCCCTTCGAACCTGGGTAGCGACCCCGGTTCGACCAGTTCTACATTCACCGCAACGTTGAGCGTGTTCCGGAGCTTGTGCTCCACACCCTTGCGGATCGCCATGAGATCGGTGATTTTATCTGAAAACGACTCCCTGCTCACTTCGACCTGCACGAGCATATCATCGAGCGCACCTTTCCGGTCGACGATGATCTGGAAGTGCTGTCCCACCTGGGGGATACCCATGAGCGCATACTCGATCTGGGAAGGGAAGACGTTGATGCCACGGATGATCAGCATGTCATCGACCCGTCCGGATATGCGCTGGACCCGGGGGTGCGTCCTTCCACACGAACAGACCCCGTCATCGTATGAGGTGATATCTCCGATCCGGTACCGGATCATCGGGAGCGCCTCTTTCTGGAGCATGGTGACCACGAGCTCGCCCTTCTCCCCTGGCCCGAGCGGCTCCCCGGTCTCCGGGTCGAGGATCTCGATGTAGGCAAGGTCGCCCCAGACATGAAATCCCTTCTGCTCGGTGCATTCACAGAACATCGGCCCGGAGAGTTCGCTCGTTCCATAGATGTCGTATGCCCGGATCCCGAGCCACTCCTCGATCCTCTGTTTCATGGTATCAGACCACGGCTCTGCCCCGAGGATTCCCATCCGGAGCCCGGTATCGTCCCTGATACTCACCCCCATCTTCTCGGCCACCTCCCCCATGTGGAGGAGATATGACGGGGTACAGGCGATAGCAGTGGTATGGAGATCCTGCATCAGCTCGATCTGCCGTTCGGTGTTCCCGACGCTGGTCGGGAGAACGGTGGCCCCGATCCGCTCGGCACCATAGTGGAGTCCGAGCCCCCCGGTGAACAACCCGTACCCGTAGCTTACCTGGAGTACGTCTCCCCGCCCGAGCCCGCAGGAGACCAGTCCCCGCGCAAGCGACGTGGTCCAGTTGTTCAGATCCTGCTGTGTATACCCGACCACGGTCGGTTTTCCGGTTGTCCCGGATGAGACATGGTAGCGGACGAGGTCATCGGGCCCGGAGACGAAGAGCTTGTCCGGGTAGTTGTCCCGGAGGTCCCGCTTGACCATGAAGGGGAGTTTCCTGATGTCCCCGAGTGTCCTGATATCATCGGGATGGACTCCTCCGGCCCGCATCCGTTCATGATAGAACGGCGAGAAGCTGTATAACCGGTATACCAGGGTCTTGAGGAGTCGGTACTGGAGCCGCTGGAGATCTTCGCGCGGCATCTCCTCGATCCGGGGGTCCCAGGACCTCATTTTTGATCCCTCCGGTCGATCACCCGTTTTGCCTTCCCCTCAAACCGCGGGAGGGTCCCTGGTTCCACCAGTCTGACCGTGGTCCGCAGCTCGAGCGTATCACGGAGTTCTTTTACCACCTTCTTCTGGATGCGGGCAAGGTCCTGGAGTTCTCCCGAGAAATAGGAACGGTTTATCTCGACTTCGATCGTCATCTCATCAAGATGATTGATACGGTCGACATAGACCATAAATTGATTCCCGACCTCCGGTATCCGGAGCAGCACGTGCTCGATCTGCGAGGGGAAGACGTTGATCCCCCGAATCACCAGCATATCATCGCTCCTGCCCGTAATCCGCGAGATCTTCTGCGCCCTGCCACAGAGACAGCCATCCTCGAGCTTCATGGTGATATCCCCGGTACGGTAGCGGAGGAGCGGCATCGCTTCCTTTGCAAGAGGGGTGACGACAAGTTCTCCCCGTTCCCCGTCCCCCAGCACCTCGCCCGTGTCAGGGTTGATGATCTCTACGAAGTAACAGTCATGCCAGATGTGGAGCCCGTGGCGCTCCGGGCACTCAAATGCCACACCCGGGCCGAAGAGCTCGGAGAGACCGTAGGAGTCAAAGGCCGTCACCCCCAGTTTTTGCTCAAGTTCCCCCCGCATCGCATCGGACCACGGCTCCGCCCCGAAGAGGCCGGTCGTAAGGCTCGGGAGGTCTGCATGCATCTCCTCGGCAACTTCGGCAAGGTGCATCGCATAGCTCGGGGTACAATGGATGGCCGTGACCCCGAAGTCCTGGATCATCTCGATCTGGCGTCTCGTATTACCGGTTGCACTGGGGATGACCGTGAGGCCGATCTTCTCTGCCCCGTAGTGGAACCCGAGGCCGCCGGTGAACATGCCGTAGTTAACCATGTTCTGGAAGACGTCACCTTCCCGCAACCCGACCATGGTCATGTTGCGGGCGATCAGGTCTGCCCAGGTGTCGAGATCTTTTTTTGTATAGCCAACGACGGTTGGTTTTCCGGTTGTCCCGGATGTGGTGTGGATACGGACCACCTTTGAGAGAGG
>DUGL01000092.1:8315-13574 GCA_013331415.1 Methanoregulaceae archaeon
ATCCCGGCCTCGGCGAATCTCTGGCGGTAAAATGCGACCTTCTGCACCTGTGCGACGGTCTGTTTCAGGCGTTTTTTCTGCAGCGCTTCAAGCTCTTTTCTTGGCAGGGTCTCGATTCTTTCGTTCCAGAACATGGGGCCTCCTCCCGGTGCGTGGGCCGGGATCAAACGCGAAATGGTGGTCTCTGTTTTCTGTGTACCTGGCGTCTTCAGCCAGGATTGCCGGTAGTGCATATATCCGTCGCGTACACAGAAAAAACTATGTCAGTCTCTGGCATGCCTCCGATGTTTCCCTGAAATACCCCTTCGATCTCCTCTAAAACGATGAATTGATGTAGCGGGCCGGGTATACTTTCCCTACGGGCATGGAGCAGCCCGGTCATCTTTTCCAAGGGAGTGCGGGAGTGCGGTTTCCATGGCATATCGTGGCAGGGTTCGGGGCCCACCTGAAAGCAACGAAAGCCTCGCTGGTCATCACGAGAAACGGGCATACAGACGTCGTTTCTCTCGATGAGGTCGATCACCTCATCCTGATGGGAGGCCACTATCTCCATACATCGGTTGCAAATACGTTGCTCCGGTCGGGAAAGTCTCTCTCCTTTTTCGAGGCCGATGGCGAGCCATTGGGAGTCCTCCGGCCGTACGGGCACCAGGGGACTGATGCAATGCGGGAGGCACAGCAGGCTGCTCCCATCCACGGCTATGCGTTGAAGATTGCCCAGGGAGCCCTTATACACCGGATCAGGACGATAGAGATCCTTGACCAGCAGAGTGATCAACGGATTCTCTATGAAGGGGAGATCGATATCATACGCCAGAACCTCTCTGAGCTGCAGTTCCTGGTCCGCGTTGACGAGATCCGGCGGGTTCACCGGCTGGTATCAGACATGTACTATGAGATCATTGCCCGCACCGTTCCCGCGGAGCTGGGATTTCGCCGGAGGACATCGCGGCCCTATACCGATGTGGTCAACAGCATCCTTGCGGTTGGCTACGGGATGCTCTTTGGCAACGCCTGTGCCGCTGCCATCGGAGCAGATCTTGACCCTGATACCGGGTTCCTCCACAAGGGTCGGGCAGGACTCATCTATGACCTGATTGAGCCGTTCAAGACCGGGATGATAGATCTCCCTATGCTTGAGCTGGTACGCAGCGGGCTTGAACCCAGGGACTATGAATGCAGTACCGGCCGCTGTATCCTTTCGCAGGACCTGTTCTCAGCACTCACGCAGATATTCCATGCATCCATACGCCAGGATATCCTTGATCAACAGGTCTTCGTGGTGAAAGAGGCTCTCCTGAACACAGATGAGTTCCGTGTTGTGAAGTGCTGATCCCGGCCTTTTCATTTTCCCGATGTCGGTATGCATATCCACTCCCTATTCCTCCATTCCCTGCCTGCCAGGAAATGATGGAGGGATAGCGGGATACAAAACCCGGATGTCCAGGAGATATCACTTCATCCGGGAACACTCTCTCATTCCTTTTTTCCCGGAAAACAGTATGGCCCGGGCCGGATCCCTGTGCTGAGAACGTGCCGGGACGAAATTATTCCGGAGACACCCGCGTAGTTCCGGAGATGGGCATGGAGAGAAACCAGGCTTGAAATAGTCGTATGCCCCTGGCCCAGTGGCAAAACATCACCCGTATCACATCAGAACAGGGGTGTTCCTATAGAGAACGCGTAACATCACGAAATCTCAGATCGTGTAATCACAAAATCAGGAAATGCGAGCAGGCTGCATTCGCGGACCTCCAGATCCCTGATCACTGCCCGCGGGCAGCTGTAGATCATCGAGATGAACTTCTCAAGCAGGATCGGGTCACCGGTCGCGTACGCCATGACAGACCCGTCAGGCAGATTCATGACCTCTCCCTTGATGCTCAGTTTTCCCGCCAGCATACGGATGCAGTTGCGCATACCGACCCGCTGGACCTTCCCTGATATCCGGATCTCGATGGTCTTTTCCGAATGCCGGAGATCCGTCTTCCCTCTCCTCTGGGACAGGTCAGCCGGGATTCTCTCGTCTGCTTCCACACCACCTCTCCCGGAGAGGATGTCGCCCGATATGACTATTAGTCTTTCTCTCAGGGGACGCCCTAATGTATAGCAGCATCTGGTTTATATCCTGGGAAGTCCGGGGCTGGTGCTGGAATATAATATCATCATTCAGCCATTATTTCACCATTTCACCGCATTTTTGCCTGAATCAGGATGGTACGGGTATCAGGGGAGATGCAGTTCTCACCAGGTGCGCTTCAGAGGATGTACAGATCCTTCAGGAGGTTGGCTGGCGAATTGTCAGACACCTGGATCGCTCAAACCCCGGCTGTGCTGCATGGTTTCTCCGGCCAGAACCCTGGTGTCCGGCCAGCAACTTCAGGGATCCGCTTCGCTCACCACACAGTCCATGGTGTTTTGGGTCGATAGAAAACTGCACCTTTACTGGTCCAGGATCTGCAGGATCTCGGTAAAAAATGCACGAGCAGTCTCAGGATCGGTGGATTCTACGATGACCCGGACGAGAGGCTCAGTGCCGGACGGGCGGATCAGCGCCCACGAATTCTCACGGTTGATACGGATCCCGTCAGTCCGGTCGAGGGATTCATGCGCATAGGCACAAACGAGCCGCTCGATGAGGGCGCCTGGATCTTTCCCCCTGATCTTCTCTGCTATCAGGGAGAAACCGGGCAGTGCAGCCACCAGCGAGGAGAGTGGCCGCTTCTCCCGTGCAAGGATGGCAATCATCATCGCCGCAGTCATCCCCCCATCCCGGCAGAACTGGTGGTCAGGGTAGATGAGGCCGCCGTTCCCCTCCCCGCCGAAAGCGACAGGGGTCCCTCCTTCTCCGAGCGCCCGCATGGTCCGGGCAACGGAGATACTCCCTACCGGCGTGTACCTGACCCCGCACCCGTTCCTCTGCGCGATGATCTCTACGAGCCGGGAGGTGGAGACCGGCATCACGA
Organism: Methanoregulaceae archaeon; assembly: GCA_013331415.1. GTDB lineage: Archaea > Halobacteriota > Methanomicrobia > Methanomicrobiales > Methanospirillaceae > UBA9949 > UBA9949 sp10516u. Next base: position 11,282 of record DUGL01000092.1, read on the forward strand.
CCATTCCCTTCCGTTCCCGGCAGACCTGGTCAGCAACCAGGGCAAATTCGCGGTTCTCTTCGATATAACACCCCTGCTCATCCAGGAAAACTGCGCGGTCCGCATCGCCATCGTGGGCAATCCCGAGTGCTGCTCCCGTTTCGCGCACGAGCTCACCAAGCGGTATGAGCCCGTCGGGTGAGGGTTCGGGGAGCCTCCCCGGGAAACGGCCGTCCATCTGGCCGTTTATCGTAAAGACCCTGCACCCGAGCCGGGTGAGGATTGCGGGGGTCGTCCCGCAGGCTGCCCCGCACCCCGGGTCAACGGCAACCGTTATCCCCTCGCCTATCCCGGGCGGGAACCGGCGCACCACGGCGTCAATGTACTCGTGCACAAGGTGCGGTGCGGCAACCTCCCTCCCGGCACCGCTCCATGGTGCAAGGGACACATCGTTTGCAAAAATATGCCCTTCCAGCTCGATCGTTGCCTCATCGCCCATCTCGGTTCCATCGGGCTCGATCACTTTTACCCCGTTGTATTCCGGGGGATTATGAGAGGCAGTGATAACTGCTCCGGCATCGAAGTGCTCCTGCACCAGGTACTGGAGTGCCGGGGTTGGCAGTATCCCGCAGTCCGTGACGTCACATCCGGTCGCGAGGAGACCTCCCTTCAGGGCACTTGCCAGTGCCGGCCCGGATGTCCGGGTATCACGACCGACCGCTATCTTTCCCCGTCGCATCGAACCCAGGGCAAGGCCAATCGAGAGGGCAAGTGCAGGCGTCATGGCAACACCAACAACTCCCCTGACGCCGTTGGTCCCGAACAGTCTCTTCCCTTTCTTCTCTCCCGGCATGGGATCAGTCCCTCCTCCCCGCGATAACCGGCAGCAGGATCCCTGCTGCCCGAAGCGATGTTTCTGCGGCGGTTCTCCCGTCCGGAGCACAGATTCCCGTGGTGATCTCCAGTTCGCCCGCGCTCTCGCGGTATTCGAGGCGCACGGTGATCCCGCCGGATCCCTGGAGGCGTTCGCTGAACTCTGCACGCAATGTTGCAAGCGCTGCAAGGTCAGCTATGAGCGGACACCGGGTGGTGGAGATGAGCAGGGTCATCCCGGCTTCGCACCCGGCCCGCATCTCCCGTGTGAGTCCCCCTGCGGTGAAGAAGTCGAAGAACAGATCGAGCCGCTCCAGGATATCGGTGACAGCAGGGTTGGTCAGGATCACCTGCTCTGCACCCGGGTACTCTCCGATCACCACTTTCGGGAATGGTTTTGTCTTGAACCCCTCGATGATTGCATAGCGTATCCCGGCATCGCAGAGGATCTCGAGGATCATATCGAGGTCTGTTTCGCGAACCGCTGCAACCGATCGTGCTCCGTCCACCCCGACCGAGATCTCTGCTCCGGCCTCGAAGAATGCGGTGGTGTCTTTTCCCTCCGGGAGTTCATAGTCGTGGTGGCCAAGGTGCTTGACCACGCCGACAGGACCGTAGTCTGCAAGGGCAGGTATGAGTTCACGGATCAACGTGGTCTTCCCCGAGTTTGAGAACCCTGCGATGTGGATCACCTTCAACGAGCCTCACCCCTGCCCTCTGCCTCTTCCTCTGCCCGGGACCGGATGAGGGTTGCAGCAGCCTCGCCGACACTCCGCATGACATCTGAGATCCGGTCCTCGATATCGATCTCCTCATCGATGTCAAGGGACGAGCGCTCTACCTCGAGGAGGAACCGGGCTACTTCGCTCACTTCGAAGAGGAGGTCATCGAGCTCTTCTGAGGTGAAGAACCCGCACATGGCCCCGTAGAAGAAGGTTGCCCCGGACTTGGTGACTTTCTTCCGGAACGAGTCCCGGGCCTGGTTGACTGCCTGGGGGGTATAGCTCTCCTGCATGAAGGGGACCAGCTCCGGGAGGTGCTGCCCGATAAATGTCATCTCGGCACCGTTCCGCGTCCGGAAATCCGTGCAGAGCCGGGCGATAGCCCACTCACGTGCCGTGATGTAGGTCCGCTTCCGCAGAAACTGGTTCACCTTGCGGTAGGTGGCACCATCCACCTTCTTGAATTTTCGGTACTTATTGACGTCTTCCTGCCCGAACTGCTGCGCCATCCGATTATAGTGGTGGTGCGGGTGGAGTTATAGAGTATACTGGTTTTCGGTCCGGGTACGGACACGTTTGTATATAGCATCTTGCGGTTTATGTCAGGAAACGCGCAGGCAGGATCCTCTCCCTGATACGTGATAATTATAAACTATTTTGGAGAACGACGCTCATTTTAGTGCAGAGTCTTACGTCAGTACTTCGCTAATTCACCTCCA
>DUGL01000199.1 GCA_013331415.1 Methanoregulaceae archaeon
TCTCCCGGTATGCCGGATACGAGATGCCGCTGTTAGGCATCGAGCAGCAGACCGGCAACATCCCGGCAGTCACCCTCTCCATGGAAGAGGCGGTCAGGACCGGGGTTGTTGCCAACGAGTACGTTGCATACTACCTTGCGCTCACGCATGATCTCCTGGTGACAATCGGGGTAGACCCCGGCAGGCTCCGGTTCAGGCAGCACCTCACCGACGAGCGGGCCCACTATGCCGAGGACTGCTGGGATGCCGAGATCTTCTCAGGGAGGTTTGGGTGGGTCGAGACCGTGGGCATCGCGGACCGGACCGATTATGACCTCCGTGCCCATGAACGCCAGAGCGGCGAGCGGTTCTCCGTCTTCCTCCCGTACGAGACCCCGCGGCGCGAGCACAGGACCTGCGTAGTCCCCAACATGGGTGCGCTCGGCCCCCGGTTCCGGGGAAAGGCAAAGGCTGTTGCTGATGCCATCTCCGCCTCTGTACCGGGGCCGGACGGAATCACGCTGGATATCGGGGGAGAGAAGGTTGCGATTACACCGGACCTGTACGAGGTCCGCGACGAGGTTACCGAGGTGCCCGGGGTCCTCGTCACTCCCCACGTGATCGAGCCTTCCTACGGGATAGACCGGATGATCTACGCGGTCCTCGAGCACGCGTACCACGAAGAGATCGTGGACGACGAGGAGCGCCGAGTGCTTCGCCTCCCGGCCGGGGTTGCACCCGTGCCGGTGGCCGTCTTCCCGCTGATGAACCGGGACGGTCTCCCGGAGATCGCCCGGGAGATCGTTTCCGGGATCCGCGGGCAGGGCATCCTCGCAGAATTTGACGACGGTGGAGCGATTGGCAGGAGATACCGGCGGCAGGACGAGATAGGGACGCCGTTTGCCATCACGGTCGATTACGAGACAAAGGATGAGCGGACCGTCACGCTCAGGGAGCGGGACAGCATGCGCCAGGTCCGGATACCCCTGGAGGGGATCCCGGAGCTCATCCGTTCTCTCATCGAAGGCACCCGGAGTTTCACCGAGCTCTAATCCCATGGCCTGGATCACCCACCCCTTCATCCGCCCTGCCAGCCTCGAGTCGCGGGAGTACCAGCTCTCGATCGCCATGCGTGCGCTCGAGGGGCATACCCTGGTGGTGCTCCCGACCGGGCTTGGGAAGACGGCAGTCGCCCTCCTGGTCGCAGCCTCCCGTCTCTTCAACGAGAAAGGGAAGGTGCTGATGCTCGCCCCCACGAAACCGCTCGTGGAGCAGCACTACCGTTTTTTCCAGCAGTTCCTGGTCATTGAGGGGAAGGCCCCGCCACTTGCCCTCTTTACCGGGGAGAGCCCGCCCGATGAGCGACGGGAGGCATTCTCGCGGGCGACCGCGATCTTTGCCACGCCCCAGGTGATCAAGAACGATGTTCTCTCGGGGGCCTACACCCTCCAGGACGTCACGCTCCTGATCGTGGATGAGTGCCACCGTGCGGTGGGAAATTATGCCTACGTCTTCATCGCTTCCGTGTACCGGGATACAGCCCGATCACCCCTGATCCTTGCCATGACCGCGTCCCCGGGAGGCCGGACCGAGAAGGTCGAGGAGGTCTGCCGGAACCTCGGGATCGGGATCGTGGAGACGAGGAACGAGCAGGACCCTGATGTCGTGCCCTACATCCATGAACGGGCGATCGACGTGATCGAGGTGGGGCTTCCGGACCCCCTCAGGTACGCGGTTGATGACCTGAATACGCTGCTGGAAAATCGGCTTGCAGCGCTGCGGAACCTTGGGTTTCCGGCACCAAAACGCGAGCAGCTCTCGATGAAGGGGCTCAATTCCCTCAATGCCCTGATCCAGGAGCGGATCCGGGAGCAGGATTCGGCAGGCTACGCTGCGGCTTCGCTCCATGCCGAGGTGATGAAACTGCGGCATGCCGTCTCACTCGCAGAGTCACAGGGGAGCCGGGTCCTTGCGGCGTACGTGCACCGGCTCTTCTCCGAGGGATCATCTGCAGGAGGGTCCAAGGCGGCGGCACGGCTCGCCAAGGACCCGGTCTTCATCCGTCTCCTCGAACGGTGCATGAGCTGGACCACGGAACTCCACCCCAAGCCCGCGATCCTGGCAGCGGTCACGAAAAAGCAGCTCGATGAGAACCCTGAGAGCAGGATCATCATCTTTGCCACGTTCCGTGACATGGTCCAGCAGATCGTGGAGTGCCTGGAGCAGGCAGGGATCACTGCCGAGCGGTTCGTCGGGCAGGCCACCAGGGATGCAGAGCGGGGGCTCTCGCAGAAGAAGCAGATCGATGCGCTGCGGCGGTTCCGCGCCGGGGAGTTCCGGGTGCTCGTGGCAACCTCGGTCGGGGAGGAAGGGCTGGATGTCCCGTCGACCGACATGGTGATCTTCTACGAGGCGGTCCCCTCCGAGATCCGGAGCATCCAGCGCAAGGGCAGGACCGGGAGGAGCGGGAGCGGCAGGATCGTGGTCCTGGTCACCAAGGGTACATCTGATGAGACCAACCGGTGGGTGAGCCAGTCCCGGGAGCGTGCCATGCAGAGCGGGATACGGAGCCTGGGGAGCCGGCTGGACGTGCAGGCATCCCTTGACGCGATCAGTATCCCGGAACAGCCATCCCTGCACCGGATCGGGGAGTTCCTGCCACAGGGTCCGGCGATCGTCGTGGACGACCGGGAGACGTCGTCGCGGGTGGTCGAACGATTGCACACCCTGGGTGCCGCGCTCTCTCTACGGAGACTTCCCCAGGGGGATTTCCTGATCGGGGACCGGATTGCCGTTGAACGGAAGACGACCCGGGATTTTGTGGATACACTCGTTGACCGGGACCTCTTTGGCCAGCTGGGAGAACTCTCGGGGCATGCACTCCGCCCGGTCCTGATCATCGAGGGAGAGAACCTGTATACGCAGCGGGACATCAACCAGAACGCGATCCGCGGGGCCCTGGCAGCGATTGCGATCGATCTCGGGATAACCCTCTTCTTCACCCGGGACGAGGAGGATACTGCAGGGCTCCTGGTGGTGCTTGCGAAGCGGGAGGAGCGCGGTGATGAGCGGGGTGCACGGGTACCGGTCCGCAAGTCGTACCAGTCCTCAAACGACGAACTGGAACTGGTGGTCGCTTCGTTTGCCGGGATTGGGATGAAGCACGCCCGTCTCCTGCTCGGGCACTTCGGGACAATCCAGGCCATCGCCACTGCCTCCGAGGATGACCTGGCGACGGTCAGGGGTATCGGCCCGAAGAGGGCGAAACATATCTTTGACCTGGTCCGGAAGTCCTACCGGTAGCAGGTGGTCTGGTTTCTCCCCTTGTATCCGGCACCATGGTCCCGGGACTCCTCCAGGGAGCAGGAAGGGTGGATACCGGTATACCACCCCGCGCATTCAGCCCGTGATTTCCGGCCCTGGTTCCGTTTGCATCGTCCCGCCCCATGGGATCGTGCAGAGAACACCTGTTCTGAACAGGGTGCTGACAACGGGGACCGGGAAATGAGAGATTCCCGGGGGTTTTTTTAAAAACGGTATTTTTCCCTGCTGATGGAGTGAGGGCGGTCCGTGCACCGCCCCCTGCGATCCGGCAGGGAATACCATCTCCCGCAGGGGAGATCGTGAACCGGAATTCAGGATACTGGCTTTCAGCTGATCCAGCGTCCCCCAGGGAGGAGTCACCGGAGGAGCGTGAGCGCTTCAGCCCCGGTCTTCAGCGCGTTCATGAGCACCTTGACATCGCCTGCGTTCTTCTCCTCCCTGATGCGGATGCAGAGCGCCGCAAGGGTCTCTTCAAGGGTGGAGGCAAGCTCCGTGAAACCGGGTGCCCTGGTCTCCGCAGGTCCGCGCACCTTTCCTTCCAGCCCGGAAACCGGGGGGAGGTCGGGGCGTTCTCCATCCTTCTCCTCGCGGCAGACCACGCACAGGGTCTCCCCCTTGAATTCAAAGAGCGGGCAGCCGCAGGACGGGCAACTTTTCGAGAGCATCTTCCCTCCCTTGAGGAGGTATTGGGCCATGATGTCATCTTCGCGCTTCATAGGGATCCGATCCATCCTCCCCGGTTAACGGGGCGACTGTACGGTACTGTACTGCTGCCAGCGCACATCATAGCTTGCCCCACGTTCATCACCAGATCCTGAAGGTACATACCATTTCCAGGAACGCCCTGATTGGTCATTCCCGTAACCGGGAGGAGGTTGCCCGAAAAAAAGTACCGGGACCTGCGCAGGACAGCAAAATAAGCTTAAATTAAGCGTTTTTTATCAAAAAAACTCCTTTGGCTGACAATTACCAAACTATATAAGGCGGATATTCGTAGTAATAAGAGGAGGGGATGGCATGCATAATCCCGATAAGACGATCGATAACTGTATCCTGATGCTGCAGCACATCATGGATGACAGCACCATACCACGGAATATCCGGAGAGTTGCTGATGAGACGCGGCAGCTCCTCATGAACCAGAACAAAGGTATAGGACTCCGGGCTGCAGAGGCAATATCGAAGATTGATGAGATCAGCAACGACCCCAATATGCCGGTCCACGCACGGACACGGATCTGGGAACTGGTCTCAAAGCTGGAAACAATTCCGCTGGACTGACACCAGGCTCCTTCTGATTCCATTCCCTGCGATATCCCGACACAACCCCCTTTTTGGCCGTACGGTTCACCCGGTTACCGTCAGGATGATGGTCCGGGTCCTGCCCTGCCTGACGTCCAGCTCGAGCAGGACCAGCTGCTGCCAGGTGCCGAGCGCAGGTCCGCCTCTGGCAACCGGGACAGAGATGGACGGGCCCACGAGTGATGCTTTCACGTGCGATCTCCCGTTCCCGTCTCCCCACCGGCTGTCATGGGCGTAGGCTGCCGAATCCGGGGCGATACCGGCAAGTGCTCTCGTGAGATCCGCGAGTACACCGGGTTCGTACTCAATGGTCGTGACAGCAGCCGTGGACCCGGAGACAAAGATATTCACCATCCCCTCAGCTATCCCGCTCTCCCGGACAACAGCCCTCACGTCCGGTGTGATGTCCACGATATCGCCCTCCGCCGCGGTGGTTACCTGGATTTCTCTGCGGTACATGCCAGAGTATCAGGTAAACGGGGTGATGAACGTATCGCGGGAGGCGGGATTGTCCGGAGTGTAACCCCCTGAGAGTTTCGCGAGTTTGGGATAACCGGTGCGTAAATTTGTGGTACCTGTGAATTCTGATGGGAGGGGGAGAATCCCCCTCCCCGACCCTCCCCCAAACAGGATAGGCGGTATAAGGAGTAATCCAAATTGAATGCCTGCACATAAGCATGATTCCCGGCATCCCGCTCAGGGGTTCGCCCCAGCGGCAGGGGGTGAGCGCAAGCGAACCCACGGGGAGCGTCNNCTCAAACGAAAATCCATCTGCAGACGGGAGGGGGATGCTCCCCCACCCTGAGCCCACCCCCTGACAGGATAGGGTGGGGTACCGTGGGTAATCCGGAAAAGAATGCTTTGAGAAGAGACATGATTCCCGGCATCCCGCTCAGGGGGTGCGCCCCAGCGGCAGGGGGTGTTCGCTTCATCATCCAAACTTTTTTATCGCCTCTCTCTCGATTTCAATACATGCTGTCGGTGTTGGTTGTAGATGGGGACCGGAATTTTCTCAACCTGTTCCTTAAAAATTCTGAAAATTGGTTCGATATAACGGTAGACACCGCCAGTACTGAAAAAGAGGCAGAGGAGTATCTGAGAGATCATCCCTGTGATATGGTCATATCTGAGTATGCGATGCCTGACAGAGATGGCATCGAGCTGTTACGACACCTTCGATCCAGATACGGTGATCTCCCCTACGTTATGGTCACCGGGCAAGGAAGTGAAACAATCGCAGCAGAGGCCTCCCGGTTTGGCATCAGCGCCTACATCCCCAAGAAGCAGGACACGATTTCTCTCTTCTCTGAGATCTATGGAAAAATCAGGACCGAAAAGAAGCGAAAAGATGCTGTAGATGCCTTGCGGGAAAAGGAAAGCCGCTGTCGGGCGATCCTGGAATCCCAGCCCGGGTTTCTCTGCAGGGTAGGGCCGGATATGGTCACTACCTATGCGAATCGGGCATTCCTTCAGGCCATGGAAATCTCAGAACGAGACCCTGAGATCGCCAGGTTCATTGAATGCCTCATCGAGGACGACCGCGAACGGTTTCTCGCAGCTGTTGGGGAGTTGACACCCGAACATCCTTCTTTTACCATCAGGATCTGCCTCTCCCCACGGACATCCGGTGTGGATGCTCCTCTCTGGACAGAATGGACGTTTACGGCTGCATTTGACGAGCACCAACACTACACGGTCATCCAGGGGATAGGGAAGGATATCTCCTGGGAACGAGAGCATGATGCGCTCCAAAGGCGCCAATTGGAGAACCTTGAGTTCCTTTCCCGGACCGCAATGGATTTCGTGGATATGGAAGAGACCGCGAGTATCTTCCAGTACATTGGCGAGAAAGTGTACTCCCTCCTACCCCATGCTGTTGTTGGGGTGCTGATGTATGATTCCTGGACCAATAGCACCATCTTGAAAGGTTTGGTTGCAGATGACGATGTTCTCTCTGCCTTCCGGCATTGGCTTGGGACGGATCTGGTCGGCATGAGTTTCAATTTGGATGAGGAAACATACGCAAAAGTCGACTACACATTCAAAGGTATCGTCGAAGGTCCTCCGCTCTATTTATTTTTAGTACATACATTTCCGGAAGAAGCCTGCAGACAGGTAGTAGAGCAATGTAATCTGGGAAAATCCTATGTCATGGGTTTGACTTGCCATGAAGAGTTGTTTGGCAGTGTTGCCTTCATGTTGAGGAACGGCGCAAAGATTGAGAATCCCGAACTTCTGGAGGTATTCCTAAACCAGGCCTCGGTCGCCCTCCTTCGATGGAAGAACAGGAAAGCAGCCGAGGAAGAGATCGCACGTATCCATGAAGGCCTTGAACAGAAGGTGAGAGAGAGGACTAGGAACCTTGAGATCGCAAACAAGAACCTTGAATCTTTTTCCTATTCGGTTTCGCACGACCTCCGTGCTCCCTTAAGGTCAATTGAAGGATTTTCTGCACTCTTTTTGCAAGGTTACGGTGACCTCATCCCTCCCGAGGGAAGGCAACTTATTGAAAAAACACGTCAGAGCACGATGAAGATGGCTGAGTTGATTGATGCAATCCTTGAATTTGCCAGGACCAGCCGCAGGGACCTGCAACGTAAGGATGTTGATATGATGACACTTGCCAAGGAGGTGCTCAATGAACAGTTGGCAGCCTATGCTGGCCGGATAGTGAAGGTTGAGACTGGCGATCTCCCCTCCTGCAGGGCAGATCCGGTATTAATCAGGTTGGTATGGCAGAATCTGCTTTCGAACGCCCTGAAATTTACTAGGACCCGGGAGATTGCTCAAGTTTCTCTTGGATCATTCATGAGAGAATCAGGCTGTGTGTATTATATCAAAGACAACGGTGTCGGATTCGACATGGCGTATCACAACAGTCTTTTCAAGGTCTTCGAGCGGCTCCACGATAAAAAGGACTTTGAAGGGACGGGAATAGGCCTTGCTATTGTCGATAATATCATCAGCCGGCATGGGGGGGATGTCTGGATGGAGTCAGATATTGATGAAGGATGCACCTGTTATTTTACGATTGGTGGAGGCGGAGGACACGTGATTTCCTGAAGAAGGAAGAGCGGTCTGTACCAAGATCTTGCGGCGGAGCAGGGGGATACGATCGATCGCATGGGGGAAAAAATGCGCGATGATCAAAATAAACGGAATCAGACTTCAGGTCCCGTATTCCCCGGGGGGGATTTTATCCCTTCATTCCCCGGAATCGACCGCATCTTCAGCTTGTCCAGGACTACCAGGGACAGGGGCGGCCTCCAAACGGTCTGGATCATCACCCGGTCCTCCGGGAGTGCCCGGAGGTTCGGGTTCCGGTCCGTTGCCGTTCGCATCATCCTCGGNNACGACAGCGATCCCGACCACCCGGTCATTCTCGCTCAGGCGCATGATCCTGACCCCCTTCGTCCCGCGGCCGATGACCCGTATCTCGCTGACCGGTGTCCTGATCACGATCCCGGACGCGGTCATCACGAGGATCTCGTCAGAATCCCGGACAGCGGTGGATGCGATCACGACCGCATCGCGCTCGAGCTGGATGTTGCGCACGCCCATCGTCCCCCGTCCATGCCCGCGGAAATCATCGAACTCTGTCCGCTTGCCAAACCCGACATCGGAGATGGTGAGCAGGTGGTCCAGCCCGAGCAGGGTGGCGGAAACAACCGTGTCCCCTCCCCGCAGTTTCATCCCGCGGACCCCCTGTGCATTCCTGCCCACGGTCCGGACCGTCTCCTCGTGGAACCGGAGGCTCTGGCCGAACCGGCTGGTCAGGACGATCTCTTTTGTACCGTCCGTCAGGATAACGTCCACCAGCTGGTCCTCCCCGCGGAGCTTGATCGCATTGGTCCCGACCGACCGGGGATTTCCGAACTGGTCGAGTGGGATCTTGATGGCCTGCCCGAGTTTCGTGGCGAACAGGAGGTACCGGTCCGGGGTGAACTCGCGGATCGGTATCACGGTCGTCACCACCTCGTCCCTGAGGTTGAGCAGGTTGACGATCGGCTTGCCCTTCGCCACCCGGGAACTCTCCGGGATCTGGTACACCTTGAGCCAGTATACCCGCCCGGTATTCGTGAAGCAGAGCAGGTAGTCCTTCATGCCGGCAACGAAGACCGATTCGACGACATCGTCCTCCTTCGTGGTCATCCCGGTGACACCGTGGCCCCCGCGGCGCTGCTTGCGGTAGGCGTCGATATCGGTCCGCTTGATATAGTTTGCCGTCGTGATTGAGACGAGGACGGTCTTGTCCTCGATCAGGTCCTCGGTCGAGAGGTCCCCCATGTCGGGCGCGATCTG
>DUGL01000127.1:0-3754 GCA_013331415.1 Methanoregulaceae archaeon
CTGAGACCGAACGGCCTCATCTCTCGTTTCATAGGAAACCGCATCCGCGGTTTTCCTACGGCGGGCATGTAACCTCCCTGTCTCATGAGCGACTCAGGGGAACGACTCCCTTTTCTCCCTGTAATCCCCATACATTCCCATGGCAACCGAGCGCGAACAGGCAGTATTTGAAGCCGCCATCAAACTGGGGGCGCTCTACCACCAGTGGGTGGGAACACCGGTCTCCCCCGCAACCGCTGCAACACTGGAGAGAGCGATCCAGGAGAGCGTCGGCCTCCAGCCGTATGTTACCGGCATTACCGTCTCACTCGACCGATCCCAGATGGCCGGGAATATCTTCGGGTACGCTGAGTTGAAAGGGACCATGTTCACCGTCGATNNNATGGAGATCGTGTCGTGCCATGAAGAACCCGGACATCCCGGTCACTGACGACCATATCCATATCGATCCCCGGAATGGACGGGGACTTGCGGCTGCAAAGGACTTCCAGCGATCCGGGGGGACCCACATCTTCCTCGTCTCGAAACCCTCATCCTCGTTCGGGGTCATCCCCAGGACCGGGCAGGAGTTCTCGATCGTGTATGACGAGACCCTCGCAGTGGCAAACCAGGTCCGGGAACTCGGCATTACCGTATTCGTTGTGCTTGGGGTCCATCCGGCCGAGATCACCCGGCTCTCTGCCCACTATCCCCTCGATGAGGTCGTTCGAATCATGCAGACAGGCCTGGACACTGCCGCAGCCTGCGTTGCCCGGGGAAGCGCCGTCGCGCTCAAGAGCGGGCGGCCGCACTACCCGGTATCCGGCGAGGTACTCGCGGCATCAGGAGCTGTGCTCGATCACGCCCTCTCCCTCGCTGCACAGGAGGGGTGTGCCCTCCAGGTACATGCAGAGACCGGCCCGTGTGCCGACATCGTGGAGCGGGCGGAGCGTGCCGGGATTCCTGCCTGGCGGGTGGTGAAGCACTACGCGACGCCGGACACCCCGCTCACCCCTTCCCTGATCGCGACCCATCCGGATATCCCTGACCTGGCGGTTGCAGGGCGATGGTTCACGATGGAGAGCGATTACATGGACGAGAACAGCAGGCCGGGGGCGGTGATCGGTCCGAAGTCCGTCCCGCGAGCCACCTTCCGGCTGCTTTCCAGCGGGGCAATCGGGATCGATGACGCGTTCCGGATCCACAAGGAGACCCCTGAAAAGGTGTACGGCGTTGATATCGTCTCCTGATCCTGGTTCCCGGTCTCAACGTTTTAAGAACTCTCCGGCTCAATACTCAGGGATAATGTACCTGAAGGTTCACCGCACTCCGGCCGGTGATGAAGTCGTGGCTGTCTGCGATAGCGACCTCCTCGATACCCGGCTGCATCATGGCGAGATTGAGATCCATGTGTCAGAGTCGTTCTATGGGAAGAATCCGGCAACCGAAGAAGAAGTCAGGGATGCACTCCGGTATGCAGGAAATATCAACCTGATCGGCGAGCGTGCCGTAGCCGTCGCGATTGGGATGGGGCTCATCGAGAGCACCGGGTGCATCCGGATAGGGTCAGTACCCCATGCCCAGATCATCAGGCTCTGACCCCTCCATCAGGGAGACCATCTGTCCCCGCTGCGGGGCCCCGTCAGCGACCGGAGGGCTCTGCGGGCGCTGCAAGGTCCGGCAGAGCCCGTGGTTCTCCTCTGAAAGCAGGGTCACCTGCACCTTCTGCCCGACCTGCGGATCGAGGAAGGAATGCGGGGTCTGGACGGACATCGAGTGGGAGCGGGATGCAATCGCCCGGGAACTCGTCCGGAGAGCTCTGCATCTCAGCCGCGATCTGGCCCGGACAGAGGTCACCATAACGCTCCGGGAAAAGAGCACCAACCGCACAGTCGCCGACGTGACAGTGAACGGGATACTCTTCGGTGAGCCTGTCGGGGCTTCCAGCCAGGTCGAGATACTCTGGGAAAAGGAGCAGTGTGACCGGTGCAACCGGATATCCGGCAGTTACTATGAAGGGATTGTGCAGGTCAGGGCTGCCGGGAGAAGGCCCTATCCCCACGAGATCAGCACCGCATCACGGATCGCCCGGGAGATCGAGGAGGGATGCTTCACCGCTGGTGAGCGGCTCTCGTTCATCGCTGATATTGACGAGTCAAAGGACGGGCTCGACATCACCGTCGGGTCCCAGCGGATAGGGCAGGAGATCGCGTCCGCCATCGTGAGGAGGCTCGGCGGCCGGTTCACGACCCACCCCAAGCTCGTGGGGGAGCGGGCAGGGAAGCGGCTGTACCGGATCACCTATTCTGTCAGGCTCCCCCGGTACAGCAGGGGGGATATCATCATCGTGAACAGGAGGTGCGGGGAGGTGATTGCTGCTGACGGAAAGCAGATACGATACCGGGAGATCGCGTCAGGTTCTGACCGGACAGTACAGGAAGACCGGGTCGAGCGACTGGTCGGCACCGTCCATGATGCCAGGGACTACCTGGTAACGTTCCGGGATGGCACGGTCATCGGGATCCTTGACCCGGATACCGGGGTCTCGCATGAGTGCCCGGCCCCCCGCGACCCGGCAATTTGTCCTGGACAGCACGTCCGGATAGTACGCGATGGCGAAGACCTGATCGTGGTAGGCTGAACATGCGCGTACGACAGGTTCCCGTACCGGATCTCGGGCATATCGATGGCAAGGCATGGGTTGACCAGCAGCGGAGACCCTACGTAAGCGACGGGGTTGCCTATGTCCCGGTCAGGGACGGGTATGCCTGCGAGCAGGTACTCCCGCGACGGGCTCCCTACACCGGCAGGGGCTTTTACCTGGTGGGCACGATCGCCGTCCTCCAGGGAACAGAACCCACCGATGCCGAGACAGCAGCGATCCAGGCATGGAAAAACCCGTCCGGAATCCTCTGGATTCGCTCGTACCGGGGTGCAGAACGTATCCCTGATGTCAGGGTCATGGCCGGTAAGTCAGGGGAGGTCTGCCACCGGGAGCTGGGGATATCGTACTATCTCGACCCTGCACAGGTCATGTTCTCGCAGGGAAACCGGAGCGAGAAGATACGGATGATGCAGGTCACGGGGGAGGGCGAGCGGGTCGCCGACATGTTCGCAGGCATCGGGTACTTCACGCTCCCGGTGGCACGGGCGGGGGGCAGGGTCCATGCCATGGAAAAAAACCCGGTTGCGTTCCGGTACCTTGAAAAAAATATTGCGGCCAACCGGCTGGAAGACCGCGTGACTGCCGGGTGCGGGGACTGCAGGGATCTCCTTGACGGCAGGTATGATCGGATCATCATGGGCCACTTTGATGCTCCCCTGATGCTCGATCACGCGATCTCCCATACCCGGCCGGGGGGTACGATTCACCTGCACGCGGCGGGTGCCCGGCCTCCTCTCCTCCCTGAGGGGGTCCCTGGAAGCCTGTGTGAGGCAGGAACGATGCGGAGAATAAAAAAGGTTGCACCGCACAGATGGCACTATGTCCTTGACGTGAGGGTCAGATGACGGGATCGGGTATTCTTACCGGGAGACGGATCATCCTCGGGGTGACCGGGAGCATCGCTGCGGTGGAGACCGTCAGGCTCGCCCATGCGCTGCGCAGGGAAGGTGCCATGGTCGTGGCGGCAATGACCCCTGCGGCGAAGGGGATCATCCATCCCGATGCCCTCTGCTATGCTACCGGCAACGAGGTGATTACAGCTCTGACCGGTCGCGTCGAGCACGTCACCTGGTGCGGAGATGACGGTTCTGCAGACCTCCTCCTGATCGC
>DUGL01000127.1:3801-8271 GCA_013331415.1 Methanoregulaceae archaeon
CCTGCCATGCACCACAGCATGTTCCGCCACCCGGCAGTCATTGAGAATATACGGCGGCTCGAATCCTGGAAAATTACCATCGTGCCACCGCGGATCGAGGAGGGGAAGGCAAAGATCGCGCTGCCGGAAGATATCGTTCTCTGGTGCGAGCGGGCTCTCTCTGGAAGACCCCTTGCAGGGAGGCGTATCCTGATCACCAGCGGGGCGTGCCGTGAGGCCGTCGATGATGTCCGCGTGCTGACCACCCGCTCCAGCGGGCGGATGGGCAGGGAGCTCGCGCTCCAGGCATTCCGTCTTGGCGCAGAGGTGACCGTTGTCCAGAACGGCTCGACCCCCTGCGTGGCAACCATCCCGGTCGAGACGGCTGCAGAGATGCGGGATGCGGTGCACCACTCCTGCGAAGGTCATCAACCGGACCTCTATATCAGCGCTGCAGCGATCTCTGACTATGCCCCGGAACGCCACGAGGGAAAACTCCGGAGTGGCAGGGATATCTCGCTCACCCTGCACCCGCTGCCAAAGCTCATTGACGAAATTATCACGCGCTACCGGGTCCCGGTCGTCGCCTTCAAACTGGGAGAGGACGAGGAAGACCGGGGCCAGGACCTGCTCGTTCGTGGTGCGAGTATCGTTGTGGTCAACGGACCGGCGGCGATGGGATCTGATACCAGCGATGCGGTGATCCTCACGGCAGATCAGCGGGAGGTGGTAACGGGTACCAAACGCGAACTCGCAGAGCGGATATGGGACCATGTTCTCTCCCGTGCACCCGCATGGGGCTGGAAGACAGGGTAGTGGTATGGGGGGATTACTGAGATGGAGGAGATAGTGGCCCGGGCATCATCGGTCACTGCCTGCTGCCCCGGCCACCTCTCGGGATACTTCAGGCCGGTCTCCGGATCCGATTACCGTACCACGGGCAGTATCGGGGCAGGGATCGTGATCGAAGAGGGGGTTGTCGTCCGGGCAACCCCGTCCACAGTCCCGGGGATCGTTGCGCGGCGTATCGGGAAGGACGGCACGGTCCTCGAGGAACTCCACGAGTCTCCCCCGCTTGCATACGTTGTCAGGAGGCTGCATGCCGGGGTACAGCTCGAGAGCGTCTGCTCGCTCCCCATCGGGGCTGGGTTCGGGCTCTCTGCGGCTGCACTCATGGCCGCGGTCGCCGCCATCAATGAGCTCTTCGGGCTTGGCATGACCCCGGGGGCATGTGCAGAGCTGGCACATGAGGCCGAGATCGTCCACCGGACCGGCCTTGGAGACGTGGCTGCATGCCAGGGGGGCGGACGTGATTACCGGCTGGGGCCCGGGATAGCGGCCGAGATACACCGTTTCTCTGACCTGGATGCACCGATCTTTGCGGTCACCTTCGGACCGCTCCCTTCACCCCTCGTCCTCGGATCGGCCAGTGCGCTCGAACGGATTGGTGCGGCATACCCCGAAGAATACCCGGGAACCCCGGCCGGGTTTTTCCGGCTCTCCCGGTTGTTTGCAGAGAAAAGCGGGCTCCTGACCGGTGAGCTGTACGATCTCCTCCGGGTGTGTGAGGAGCATCGGGTCATGGCGAGCATGACCATGCTGGGAAACGGGGTGTTTGCCATGGGAGAAGGTGCAGAAGACCTCCTCTCATCGTACGGCACCGTGCTCGAACTCCATGCTGCCCAGGAAGGAGTGCGGATCACCGAGGTCCGGCCATGATCCCTAACGACCATCCCAGGTACCGATCGCTCGCCGTGAGGGAGCACCTTGCCCGGTGCGCGAAAGCCGGTATCCTCTCGCTTGAGGGGCTCACCGCACATGGCCGTGGCGAGGCATTCGACTACCTGATAGGGGAGCGGACCACGGAGAGTGCGCTCGCTGCCGAACGGATCGCCGCTGCACTTCTGGTCGGCGCAAGGAATCCGGTAATATCGGTGAACGGCAATACCGCCGCGCTGGCCGCGGACGGCATCGCCCGGCTGCAGCAGGTCTCCGGTGCAGCGGTGGAAGTGAACCTCTTTCACCGGAGTGAAGAGCGGATCCGGAAGATAACCGGTCTCCTGGAAGAGCAGGGAGTACGGGTGCTCAAAGGGGACGCAGAGCGGCTCCTGCCCCTCTCCCATGACCGGGCACTCTGCCTGCCGGGCGGGATCGGATCTGCGGATGTCGTCCTCGTTCCCCTTGAAGACGGGGACCGCTGCACGGCGCTCCGGGAGATGGGAAAGACCGTTATCGCCATCGACCTGAACCCGCTCTCGAGGACCGCACAGAGCGCCAGCCTGACGATCGTTGATGAAGTCACCCGTGCCCTTCCCGTCATCGCACGGTTCTGCAGCGAGCTTTCGCCCGGGGAAGCAGCGGTGCTTGCCTCCGGCTTCTCCAACAGGGATATCCTCCGGGCAGCCCTGCAGGAGATACAGGAGAGGATTGCGCATGCTCTGGATTGAGAAATACCGTCCGGACTCGTTTGAGGAGATCATCGGCCAGGATCAGGTCACCGCCCACCTGCGAAGCGCTGCGGTGTCGGGAAACGTCCCCCACCTCCTGCTCACCGGGCCGGCCGGGACAGGGAAGAGCGCTGCGGTGTCGTGCCTCGCACGCCTCCTCTACGGGGAGCGCAGCGATGAGAACCATACCGTCATACAGACCGCCGACCTCTTCGAGCAGGGCAAGAAGTACCTGGAGAATGATGAGCGGTATACCCACCTCTACCGCAGGGATGAGAGTCTTCTTGCCAACTTCAAGAATATCACGCGGTGGTACGCATCGATCAGGCCCCTGGATGCAGCGTTTCGCCTGCTCGTCTTTGAGGGGGCCTCTGCACTTACGCGGGAGGCACAGCAGGGACTCAGGCGGATCATGGAGCGGTACTCGGCAACGTGCCGGTTCATCCTCGTCACCAGCAGGCCGTCAGCCATCATCCCGGCTGTCAGTTCCCGGTGTCTCCCGTTCTTCTTTGCCCCGCTGTCAGATGCCGTGGTCGAGCGGAAACTCCATGCGATCCTCGCTGCCGAATATGGATCCAGCTCACCGCTTTCCACCGATGATATCGAACTGATCGTCCAGGCTGCCAGCGGGGACCTGCGCAAGGCGATCATGCTGCTCCAGGTCAGTGCCGGCGCAGAAGACGCAGCAGACCTCGTCCGGTGCTCCCGGACCGAGACCGGGCAGATTGCACAGTCCGCCATGGCTGCGATTGAAGGGAGGGACCTGCATGCAGCCTTCCGCCGTTTCGAGACACTGATGATCGAGTATGGCCTCACCTCCCGTGAAGTCCTCCACGAGTTCCGCGGGGCCGCAAGAAAAGAGTACAATGACCCCCGGGTCGCTGTCGCGATAGCAGAAGCTGATTATATCCTTACTCATGCGAATAATGAATACATCCAGCTGAATGCCATGATCGCCCGTATTGCGGGAGAGGTCTTCCCATGAGCGGAACGCACGAGAAGGTGCAGCAGCACTATGATGATATTGCCGAGCTGTATGACAGCCGCTATAACCAGAGCAGGGGGAAGGCATACTACCGTCATATCAGCAGGCATGTCCTGGCACGCATCCCGCACGGGAAGAGGATCCTGGACCTCGGGTGCGGTACAGGTCTCTTCCTCAAGGCATACGAGGAACAGGGGGGGTGTGGAACAGGCCTCGATATCAGCCGCGGGATGCTCGATAAGGCGAGGTCACGCTGCACGGCAAGTGATGTCACGCTGGGGAATGCCGAGATCCTTCCCTTCCGTAACGACTCTTTTGATGCGGTTACCAGTCTCCTCGCCTTCTCGTACGTGCACCGGCCCGAAGACCTGCTCAGCGAGGCATGGCGGGTGCTCCGGCCGGGCGGTTCGCTGGCGATCTGCACCCTTGGAAAACACTTCCTCACGTCCGGTCTTCCTGCTGTCTATACGGTTGCCGAAGTGATCAAGCTCAGGCGGATCGGGATGGGGGCATTTGGTGAGCGGTACTACGACCGGTCCGAGATGACCGGGTTGCTCGAAGACGCGGGGTTCTCGGAAATTACCATAAACCGCTGTTCATTTGCCCATCTCAACCTTGTAGATCCCTTATTCGGCCTCGCCAAGAAACTTGAACCGATCGTGGAGGAGAAGATCCCCCACCTCGCCTACAACATCCTTGCGAGCGGGAAAAAAACTCCCTGATGGTTATCTGCCGGATAAATACCGTTCTACTACCCGTTTCTTCTTCGCAACAGCCATATCGGCTGCATGTGCCACGGCCGCCTTCATCCCTTCGAGGTCGGCAGGCTGACGGTCCACCACCTTCTTTACCGGGGTATAGGCAGATTCCCTGAAGCGGGGGGAGAAGTCATGCTCTTCTCCGTCCCGGCAAAGAAACGCACCGGGAGTGCCGCTCTCGATGCGCCCTACCTCCTGGATCCGCACACCCGCCCCGGTGATCACCTCCCGGATACCGGCCTCGTTGTCCGGCGGCGCCACGATCAGGAGCGAGTCCAGGGAGACGCCGAGGTAATCGATC
>DUGL01000080.1 GCA_013331415.1 Methanoregulaceae archaeon
CCCCCGTCGCAGAATTCACAACGAACCCCCCGGAGGGGTACGAGATCCTGCAGGTGAAGTTCACGGACTTCTCGACCGGTCCGCCGACCTCCTGGCTCTGGAACTTCGGTGACGGGAAGACCTCGACCGAGCAGCACCCGACCCATAGCTTCTACTACGGGAACTACAATGTGACCCTTACCGTCTCCAACGTTGTCGGGAACTCCACGACCAACCGGACCGTTACCGTCCACCGCTCGGGCGGCGGCGGTGGAGGCGGCGGTGGCGGTGGAGGCGGCGGCGGGTTCTACACGGTCCCGGGCATCGCAACCCCGACCCCCACCCCGACGGTAAACGTGACACCCACACCGATCCCCACCATCGTCCCGCTCCCCCCGGGTGGCACCCTCCCGCTCAACTCGGCGCTCGCCCTCTCCCAGTCGGTCATGGTCGTATCCGGTGATGACACCGGGTCTGTCTCGATGCTGGCCGGCATGCGGCCGACCATGGCGAACGGTGAACCCCTGCTCACCCTCACCCTGAGACGTATTCCGGCAGGCGATGTGCCACCGGTCCCCGCGGGTGCGCTCTTCGCATTCGCCGGGTACGCGTACGAACTCGAACCGGGCGGCGCCTCGTTTGACCCCTACGTGACGCTGGCAATCACGCTCTCGGAAGCTGACTTTGCCGGCCTCCAGGGGCGCGATCTCTCCATCAAGTGGTACAACCCGGCGACATCCGCCTGGGAAGACCTCCCGACGACCGTCGACCCGGTGACACGGACCGTGAGCGCAAAGATCACGCATACCAGCATCTTTGCCCTGTTCGCATCGATCCCGCCAACAACGGCACCCGTTACCCAGGCCCCGACAACCCTGCCGCCCACCCCGGCCCTCAGTGGCATTCTGTCGTCACTCTGGATCATCGTGGTCGCGGTTATCATCATCGCAGCCGTGCTCGTGATCTTCCTGCTGATGAAGCGGCGTGGACAGACCGAAGGGGGAGCACCCCCGGCTGAGAACGACTGGAAGCTCGAGTAACATTTCACCTACCACCCAGACTCACTTTTTTTTCCCGGCACGTCAGCTCTCCATTGCGGGTATTCATGCATCATGCTCTGCCTGCCCCCTTCCGGAGTGCAGTCTTACTGGTAAAACAGGCTCTTCTGCTATCTTTGATGATAGTGGGCGTGGTGAAAAGAACAGATTATGTGGCAGCGTATCGCCGCTCCACATCCCACACGCACTACACGCCGCCGCCGAAAATACCGCGATGGTTCCGCCCCCTCGACCCCGGGCAACCGTCCGTGCATCTCGTTTGCAATTGACAAATCAGAACAGGGCGCCCCGGCCGCGGTTCGGCAGCTGTTCAGAGTAGCCATGAGAACCATAGTTACCATCTGACCCCCATAGAACAGGGAGGAGGCAAAAAAATCACCTGCCTCGCTTCGGGATACATGCATCCACGATAAAAATGCCGGAGCCGTTCTCACATGAAACGCAGATGAGACCGTCCGGTCTCAGGCACCCCTGATGAAACCCACGAACGCGTGTTTTCCTGCCAAAAGAGCCTAGAGCCCCGTTCCGTCCCTCGCCTGAAATACTTCCAATGCTTCTGCCATCCCGTTCAGGGCGGCCGGGAACCCTGCATACACGGCCATCTGGATGATGACTTCCTTCAGTTCATCCCTCGTGCATCCTGCGTTCAGGGCCATATCGATGTGCGCCCGCAGCTGGACCGGGGCATTGCCGAGCGCCGTGAGCGCAGCGACGGTCGCGATCTGCCGGGTCCTGAGGTCGAGCCCGGGCCTCGACACCACGTCCCCATACGGGAATTCGATCGTCAGCCGGGCGAGGTCGGGTGAGAGCGCCTGTATGTTTTCGACCATCGCCTGGACTGCGCTGCCATGCATCTTCTCAAGCTGAGCAATGCCACGCTGGTATCGTTCATCAGATCTCATGATCAGCAGCATCCTATGACCTGATGTCTGATAACCGCGGTGGTTCCTGTCGCAGGCTGGAATCCGGGGGGATACCGCCAGGGGATGAAGAGAGGGGGATGGAGCGATCATCCCTGGGGCATGCTGGTCCAGGGGAAGAAAAATACCCTGGCTGCCTCCGGAATATATGCATTCGGCTTAAAAAAGCCGGGGGATTATTGAACAGCAAATACGTGGTCCCTCCTGGATCCCATGGTGATCTGGGGAGAGAAGAACGGGGGGCAGGGAATGATGCCACCCGTCCTATTCCTGGGTGTAGTAGTAGTACTCCCCGTTCGCCTTCTGCTCCCGGTCAAGGTACGACCCGGGCTTGTTGATCCGCGGCCGCCCGCTCCGGTCCCGCCTGAACGTGACCCCGAGGCGGGCGAGGAACCGGTTCATCCCCTCCCGCATCTCGAAGGGGCCGGTCGCTTCGCCACGGATGCCGGGCTCCCCGTCAAAGACGAGTATACGCTCGCTGATCATGTCGATCAGGTAGATGTCATGGTCGATCACGAGGATTGCCGCGTCCCTGCCATCCACATGGTGGCGGAACATCCGGGTGATCCGTACCCGCTGCTCGACATCAAGGTGGGCGCTCGGCTCGTCCAGCACGTAGAGATCGGCATCCCGGGAGAGGCATGCTGCGATCGCCACCCGCTGCAGCTCACCTCCCGAGAGCGTATCAACGGGGGACTGGAGGATAGGGGCAAGCGAGAGGGGTTCAATGATATCGTGCTGGTAGGCAGAGCTGTCAAACGACCGTGCGATCTGCCGGAGCGTGAACTCGACCGTGTCCGGACCGGTCGCCTTCAGGTACTGCGGCTTGTAGGAGACCCGGGTTTCCATCGCGATCGGCCCTCCTTCAGGCTTCTCGTCCCCTGCAAGGAGGCGGGCAAAGGTGCTCTTCCCGATCCCGTTTGCACCGACCACCCCGAGCACCTCGCCGGCACGGATCTCGCCGGGGGAGACGGTGAGGCAGAACCGGTCATAGCGCTTCTCCATCGCAGGGAAGGAGACCAGGGGCAGTCGATCGAGATCTTTCTCGTGCGCCCGCTTCTCGAAGACGACCGGGTACTCCCGGAACCGGACATTCTCTTCAGAGAGGTACCCTTCCAGGTACTGGTTGATCCCGACCCGGACCCCCTTGGGCTGGGTGATCACACCGAACGCCGCGGGTTTCCCGTACGCGACATGCACCGTGTCGGCGAGCATATCGAGGATGGCAAGGTCATGCTCGATGATAACGATGGGGCGGATGAGCGCAAGGTCGCGGATCAGGCTGGCCGCTGCGATCCGCTGGTAGATATCGAGGAACGGGGTGATCTCGTCAAGGAAGTAGAAGTCAGCATCCCGTGCGAGGCAGGCCGCGATGGCGACCCGCTGGAGTTCTCCACCGGAAAGGGTCGCAATATCATGGTCAAGCAGTGCAGAGAGGGAGAGCCCACCGATGTACTCGTCAAGCTTCCCCCGTTCATCGGTTGAATGGAGGAGCTCACGGGCTGACCCCGAAAAGACCCGGGGGATGAAATCGATGTACTGCGGCTTGACCGCGACTTTCATCCGCTTGAGCGAGACCGTCTTTAAGTAATCGAAGAGCTCGGTTCCCGTATACTTCCGGAGAATCTCGTCCCACCCGGTCTCGCGCTCGAACTCGCCGAGGTTTGGCTTGAGCTGCCCGGAGAGGATCTTGACTGCGGTGCTCTTCCCGATACCATTCTCACCGAGTACACCGGTCACCTTCCCTTCCACCGGGATGGGGAGGCCGTACAGGGCGAACCCGTTCTTCCCGTACCGGTGGGTCGGGTGCTCAAGCTCCTCGGGGAGGCTCACGATATCGATCGCATCAAACGGGCACTTCTTGACGCAGATGCCGCAGCCGACACAGAGCTCCTCGGAGATGACCGCCTTCCCGTCTTCCCCGATGATCACCGTCTCGTCCCCGGTCCGCACCCGGGGACAGTAGAGGATGCACTCGGTACCGCATTTCCGCGAGTGGCACCGGTCACGATGGACGATTGCAATGCGCATGGAACGTTCACGCAGGTGGGCTGCTGGTGAGGAGGATGGTCCAGGTGATGAACCAGAACGCAAAGGTCATGAATCCCTGGTAGAACCAGCCTTTCCAGCCGAGGGAAGCGGGATCAAGGCGCAGAATCATGAAGATATGCTTCTGGACCACCACCCCGGCGATCATGATGAGGAGCGCGAAGATCGTGTACGGCTGTAACCCGAGGATGAGTGAGGGGTCGATGGCATAAAAGGATATGGCCCCGGTGATGATCCCCATCGCCGATGCGATCCCCGATCGCTTGATCCGTACAATATTTTCACGGCTCTTCTCTGCAGGAGTCTTCTTCCGTGGGATCTCCTCTTTATCGGTTACCTCATCAGCACTCATCGCGACACCAGTAGTCCTATTTTTTAGTCTTTAAGCAATATGTAATTTGGTATCCGATGGCCACACGGGAAGGGATGAGCGGGGTGGATCTCCATGCAGCGGTTGCTGAATGGCAACGCCTCCTCCCGCTCTGGGTCGGTAAAATATACCTCTTCTCCTCCTCGCACATCGTGCTCCGGCTCCAGGGAGCGGAGCGGGCACGCTACCAGCTCCTGATCGAGACCGGGAAGCGGGCGCACCTGGCGAGCGATCTCCCCACCCCGCCGAAGATCCCGCCCCCCTTTGCGATGCTGCTCCGGAAACACCTTGACGGGGGGAGGGTGCTCTCGGTGTCCCAGGCAGGTCTCCAGCGGATCGTCTGGTTCGATATCGGCAAACACAACACGTGCTATCACCTGGTTATCGAACTCTTCGATGAGGGAAATGTCGTCCTCTGCGATGAAGCATGGACGATCATCCAGCCGCTTCGTCCCCACCGGTTCCGGGAGCGTGACATCATTGCGGGGGGCCCCTACCCGGTTCCCCCCCCTGACCCGGCAACATTTGGCGAAGAAGCATTCAGGCAGTTCCTGCAGACCGATGACCGGGACATTGTGCGGGCGCTCGCCGTTGGTGCAATGCTCGGGGGAAAATATGCCGAGTACCTCTGCCGGGTAAGCGGGGTTGACAAGACCACCCCTGCCTCCCAGGCAGATGCCGGCCGCCTGTACCGGGAGCTTGCCGCGCTCGTCAGGCGGGCAGAGGAAGGGATAGTACCGGTGATCACCGGGAAGGAATGTCTCCCGTTCTCCCTGGATGAGAGCGATACTCCGTCATCGTTCTCATCGTTTAACGAGGCGCTCGACCGGTTCTACCCTGCAATCCCGTCATCCCCTGACAAGGGAACCCGGACCGGCCCTTCGGTCTCGCGGGAGGAACGGATCCGGCAGCGCCAGCATGAGATCCTCGCCCAGTACGAGAAGAAGGTCGGCCGGACCGAACAGCTCGTTGCCATGATGTACGAGTCCTACCCGCTCCTCCAGGAGATCATCACGGTACTGGATGCTGCCAGCCAGAAGATCTCGTGGCAGGAGATTGCACAGAAGCTCGCATCCGGGAAGAATGGTCCTGCGGAACGAATCGTCTCGGTGAACCCTGCAGAAGCCTCGGTTGTCGTGGATATCGGGGAACAGGTCACGCTCCATGTCCACGAGAGCCTTGATGCAAATATCGGGCGCTCCTATGCGCAGATCAAGAAACTGAAAAAGAAGATTGCGGGGGCAAAGGCCGCGATGGAGCGCCCGGTCGCCACACCCGGGAAGGCTGTATCCCGGACGCCCGTGATGAAGAAGCGGTGGTATCACCGGTTCCGCTGGTTTACGACGAGCGACGGGATACTCGTGCTCGGGGGAAAGGATGCCTCCCAGAACGAGGAGCTCGTAGGGAAGTACCTGGAGGGCGGAGACCTGTTCGTCCATGCTGACGTGCACGGGGCGAGTGTCGTGATCGTGAAGGGCGCAACAGAAAGAATGGACGAGGTGGCGCAGTTTGCCGCATCGTACTCGGGCGCGTGGCGCAGCGGCCATGCGACCGCTGATGTGTACGCTGCGACCCCGCCGCAGGTGAGCAAGACGCCGGAGTCCGGGGAGTACATCAGCCGGGGCTCGTTCGTGGTCCGGGGTGAGCGCGAGTATTTCCGTAATGTTCCGCTCGGCATCGCTATCGCGATCCAGCGGGAGCCTGAACTGGCGGTTATCGGGGGACCGCCCTCTGCGGTTGCCAGCCGGGCGGATACCTCTGTCGTCCTGAAACCGGGCACCTTTGAGCCAAACGATGCAGCAAAGAAGGTGTTGCGGGCACTCCGGGAACGACTGAGTGACGCGGAGGTGCGGGGTCTCAAAACGGTCCTGAACACCGAGGCGATCGCAGCCTTCGTGCCCCCGGGGGGCTCGGATATCGTGGAGCCATGAAAGCAGAGGTGGGTGAACTCCAGCGGTCATACGGCGAGATCAGGCTCTTTCCCGAGAGCCTCGATGACCTCTGGCACCTCGGGCACCTGATAGGGCCCCGTGACCTTGTCTTTGCCACCACGCTCCGCGCCGTTGAGACCGCTCCCGACAAGATCCGGCCCGAAAAGCCTGAGAAACGACCGGTCCGGCTGGGAATCCGTGTTGAGCGGGTCGAGTTCCACCGGTCTGCCAACCGGATCCGGGTCACCGGAATTATCGAGCACGGTGAGATGGCCGGCTCCTACCATACCCTGAACATCGAACCCGGGTACGAGATATCGGTGATCAAGCAATGGCGCCCCATTGACCGGGAGCGGATAGCCCGGGCGGTAAAGGCATCGGTACATGCAGCGGTCCACATCCTGACAATCGAGGAGGGAGAGGCCGAGCTCTTCCGGATGCGGCAGTTCGGGCCCGAGAGCGTGATCACGCTTACCGCCGGGAGCGGGAAAGGGGATGACACCGATACGCGGTCCGGGTTCTTTGAACGGGTGGCATCCCTCTGCCACGAGATACAGGGGCCGCTCGTCATCGCAGGCCCGGGGTTTGTCAAGGATGATTTTGTCAGGGTGTTGCGTTCGGTCAACCCTGAGCTGGCCGGGCGTGTTCTCGTGGTGGAGACACGCCGGGTAGGAAGCGGAGCGGTCCAGGAGGTGATCGGCCTCGGGGTTCTCGAACGGATCCACGAGGACATCCAGCTGGGCAACGAGGTCAGGATGATCGATGAACTCCTCCGGCGGATCGCCCAGGGGCTCCCGGCAGCGTACGGGAGGGAGGAGGTGGAGCGGGCGATATCGTTTGGTGCCTGCGAGCGGCTGCTCGTCGCAGATACCCTGATTCGCGATGATATGGTGGTCCGCATGATGGAACGGGCAGAGCAGATGAACGCCGCAATCGTTGTCTTCTCAAGCGCGTTCGATCCCGGGAAGCAGCTGGAAGGGCTCGGTGGGATTGCCGCCCTGCTCCGGTACAAAATCGAGTGAACGTACCAGCGTTCACGGGAATGCACGGCATTCCGGCACAGATTCGTTCCAGGACCTGCCGATGCACCCGATCGGGCTGATACAGGGCCGTTCCCCTACGCTCGTTCAGGCCAGTCACGTCTCCTGCCGGTCGCTGTATCCGGGAGAGGAACGGGTATCAGGGCACTGCAAACCCAGGTCCGGGTGACACAATCCTCACTCCCGGTTCAGCAGGCCGGATACCAGGGCACTCATCCCTGAAAATACCCCAGTCATCGGGTGAGGCGGGGGTGAGGAAAAATAATCTGCGCACGCCAGTCCGGCAGAACCTTATTATCCCGTACAGTAATACCACCACACTATGCTGCGGCACCAGTGCGGGTACGAATGTGAGCTCTTCTGCAAACGCTGCGAAAAACCCCTCGTGTACCGGAACCCGTCCGGGTTGTTCTGCCCTTCCTGCGGGAGAGAAGTAACCATCGTCTGCCCGGGCTGCGGGAAGAGATGGTGACTGGTCAGACCCGGTTCCGTACCCACTCCGCGTACTGCTGCCGGAGAGCTGCCAACTCATCAGGGGAGAGATCTTTTTTCTTTGCCGAATCGAGAAACCGTTCCAGCTGGCGGATGACCTGCTCGGCAACCGCGTAATCTTCCACCTCAAGGTATGCCGGGGCCTGCCGGACACCAATCGTCTCACCACACCGGGGACAGAGCTTCCATTGCTGGTAGCGATCAACATACGAGAACGTCCTGCACCCGGGACACCTGATGATGAGGTACATCACTACTGGCTCATTGCGCCTCTTTGAGTATATATATTGCGCCGGCTGTACAGGGGGAGTGCCGCTCCTCCAGGGGAGGGTTTTCGCGGCATTTTGTCATCTGGTGTACCCACTGTTCGGGAAGATATGCAGGACGAGCCAATCCAGCCCG
>DUGL01000128.1:0-523 GCA_013331415.1 Methanoregulaceae archaeon
TCGGAACCGGAGGTCTCGTCAGCGAGACCTGGGTAAACCACACGGCCACCACGAGCTCCCTCTCGATCTCGCACCTGGACCCGTCCGATGTGATTGAGGGCAGCCCCGCCTTTACCCTCAATGTCTACGGTACGGGATTTGGCGGCAGTTGCAGTGTCTTCTGGAATGGCGATGAGCAACCGACGCAGTTCCTTGTGCCAGGCCATCTCTCGATCGATGTGCCGGCGACTATGATCTCCCGACCGGCTTCCGCAAACATCATGATACGCGACAGCACGACGGGAGAGGTCTCGAATTCGGTGGTTTTCCACGTGAGAGACCAGTTCTCCGTTGCAAGGGGCTGGAAGTTCCGGTCCGACTCCTCCAACTCCGGTGTCTACGATGACGGCGGGACGAGGCCCGGGAACGAACTGCTCTGGAAGTACATGACGGAGAGCTATTACGGTTCGAGCCCGGCAGTGGTGGATGGGGTCGTCTATATCTGTGGGATCTATGACATCAACGCCATTGACGCGTTCACCGG
>DUGL01000128.1:533-20426 GCA_013331415.1 Methanoregulaceae archaeon
GTGGGAAGCTCTGATAAGAACGTCTATGCACTCGATTCCTCCGATGGGGATATTCTCTGGCAGTATACGACTGGGGGAATCGTGTATTCAAGCCCGGCGGTGGCGTACGGTGTTGTCTATGCCGGCAGCTGGGATCAGAACTTCTATGCCCTCGANNCACGGGCGCACTCCTCTGGAACTTTACCACGGGCGGCGAGGTGAGGTCGAGCCCTGCAGTGGCAGATGGCACCGTCTATTTCGGGAGCCGTGATCACCGTCTCTACGCACTCGACGCACACACGGGCGCACTCCTCTGGAACTACACGACCGGCGGCGAGATGCTCGCTTCCAGCCCCGCGGTTGCAGGTGGCATCGTCTATATCCACAGTGCGGGTACCCTCCATGCTCTCGACGCCCTGGAGGGAACGCTCCTCTGGAGTCGCCCGGTCCCGGGGTCCGGGGATTCCAGCCCGGCGGTGGTCAATGGGGTGGTGTACATCGGGAGCTACGATGGCAACCTCTCTGCCCTCGATGCCGTATCCGGGGATCTCCTCTGGGAGTATGCCACTGGCAGCGCGGTCCGATCGAGCCCATCGGTGGCAAACGGTATCGTGTACTTTGGAAACAATGCCGGAACCATCACTTCCCTCGATGCAGGGACCGGGGATCTCCTCTGGGACTATGCGACAGATGAAACGGCATTTTCGAGCCCTGCCATTGCGAACGGCGTCGTCTACATCCAGGGTATGTATACCGGCTACCTCTACGCCCTTGCTACCCTCCCTGACGACCCCCCGGCCAGCGTGACCGATCTCCATGTGACCACCATCAACGGTGCAGAGATCACCTGGGCCTGGACCGATCCCGCAACGCTCGGGTTCTCCCACGTCATGGTCTCCCTGGACGGCGCATTCCAGGAGAACGTGTCTGCAGGGAGAGAGACCTGGACTGCGACCGGGCTTGCCCCTTCCACGGCATACACGGTCGGGATACGGACCGTTGGCAAGAAAGGGGCGATCAACGCGACCATGGTGACCCATACGGCAACCACCGGGACACTCGCGATCTCGTCCATCGATCCCGCGAGCGTGGTGGAGGACAGCTCCGCGTTCACGCTCAGTGTCCATGGGACGGGGTTCACCCCAACCTGTAGTATCCTCTGGAACGGCGAGGAGCAGGCCACTCAGTACCTGCAGGCGGACCACCTCAGCAGGGATGTCCCCGCAGAGTATGTCGCACACTCGCGGCGGGTGACTATCACCGTCTACGACCCGGCATCCGGGGAATCGTCCAACGCTGTGATCTTCCCTGTCACGGACAACCCCGCGACCGCGATGGCCCGGAAGTTCCGGTCCGATCTCAACAATTCCGGGGTTTATGATGACGGCGGGAGGAGGCCGGTCCCGGAGCTCCTCTGGACATACACGACGGGATTGACGGTGACGTCAAGCCCATCGGTGGTGGACGGTGTGGTCTACATCGGGAGCCTGGACCGGAGTCTCTACGCACTGGATGCAACGACAGGAGCCCNNNNTACATCGGCGGCCTGAAATACAAGATCCACGCGCTCGATGCCTATTCCGGGGAACTCCTCTGGAACTATAAACAACCGATCCGCACCACCATGCGGAGCAGCGTGAGTTCCAGTGCGGCAGTGGCAGACGGGGTTGTCTTCATAGGGAACATGGACGGGACACTCTATGCATTCAGCGAGGAGACCGGGGATCTGCTCTGGAACCATGCCTTCACACCATCACAGTATGATGAACACCGGATCCTCTCCAGCCCTGCGGTGGCTGGAGGCGTCGTCTACGTCAATACCTATGGTGGGGGCCTCTACGCCCTTGATGCGTCCACCGGTGCCGTTCTCTGGAATTACCGTGCTGAAGGTGAGAATGGGGCCTATTCCAGCCCGGCCGTGGCAGACGGCGTCGTCTATGTGGGGAGCGGGTATACCAATAAAAAACTCTATGCCGTCGATGCACTCACCGGGGATCTCCTCTGGGACTTTACAACCGGCGGGAGTGTGAGTTCCAGCCCGGCTGTGGCAAACGGTGTTGTGTTTTTCGGAAGCAATGATAATACCACCTACGCCCTCGATGCTACTACCGGAGACCTTCTCTGGAACTTCACCACGGGGGGCAGGGTAATTTCCAGCCCGGCGGTCGCAAACGGGGTGGTTTATTTCGGAAGCTATGACAACACCACGTATGCACTTGATGCCTCCACCGGGGCACTCATCTGGAGCTATGCTACCGGGGGCAGGGTGACCTCCAGCCCGGCCGTCGCAAACGGTATCGTGTACTTCGGGAGCAGCGATGGCAACGTCTACGCACTCGGAACACTCCCCCTCGACCCGCCGGCAGCAGCCTTTACCAGCGATGTCACCTCCGGGAATGCCCCGCTTGAAGTTATATTTTCTGACACCTCTACCGGCGTGGTAACGACCCGGTCCTGGGACTTCGGCGACGGGACCATGGCATGGGCAAACGAGACGGTGACGGTCTCCCACACGTATCTCTTCCCCGGCACCTTCACAGTCTCGCTGACAGCCGGAAACATCGACGGGCAGGACACGGAGATGAAGACCGGGTATATCCAGGTCAACCCGATGGGCTCACCACCCCGGGCATGGTTCACGGCCTCACCCATGATGGGATCTGGCCCCCTGACGGTCAGCTTCACTGACCGCTCGATGGGAACACCGGCTGCATGGCAGTGGGACTTCGGGGACGGGAACACCTCATCCGAACGGAACCCCGCCCATACCTATGCCACGACAGGGAAGTATACACCCACGCTGACAGTCTTCAATGCCGGGGGGAGGAGTTCGTACTCTTCCTTCGTGTGGGTGAGCGGGGGGACCGTGGTCCCCACAGTCACCCCTACACAGACGGTCTCGCCGAAGCCCACGGTGCCCCTGGGAAAACCACCCATCTCCTTCTTTTCGGTGAGCAAGAGCTTTGGCCTGGCTCCAACGACGGTGCAGTTCACCGACTGGTCCTTTAACTCTCCGACCTCCTGGCACTGGGACTTCGGGGACGGGAACACCTCGGTGCTCCGGAACCCCTCCAACACGTTCGTGAACCCGGGGACGTATCCGGTATCCCTGACGGTGACAAACGCATATGGCGAGAGCACCTCATCACGCAGGGTATTCGTGCGGTGAGGGGCAGGTCACTTTTTCTCGTGAGACTTCCGGTACGGCAGCACGGCATGGATGCCCCCCCATGCCCTCTCCCCCTTTCACGACGTGTTTTTTAACACCGTGATAGTGACCTGCAGGCTGCCTCCACCCTGTTCATCCGGGAAGCTCTCTTCGGGGGGGGTACCAGGGTATGAAGCCAGGTATCATGCAGGGTGAACGGAGTTCCTCTCCAGGGCTGAACGGAAAACTGATTGATGCACCAGGAAATACGAGAACCCCTCCACCACCCTGTTTCGCCACCCACGCCATCGTGCGGACTGGAGAGGTGTGCCGGGAGCATGCTGGCCCGCTCCAAAAGACAATCCTGGGAATCCGGGACATCCCCGGTTGTATCGAAAAAAAATCAGGAAAAGGGGTTTTGTTCAGGTTACCGGTTTAATCCTGACTCATAGTGATAGGTCTGATCAAATTTGTAGATCAACCCACTGACTGAGGCCTGCTGAGAAAATCCAAGGTCACTGGCCTTATCAGGGGTAGTACCTCTCCCCTGCTCCAGGTGTCCGTTCATGAACGAACGTACCGATCCCACAGCAGGTTCGTTATCCAGACCCTGGACACGGATACCGTAATTCAGGACGACGGGTGCAGCACCCGGATACGCGGTGACGGTTCTCGACTGGGCTTTGGTCAGGACCGATCCTTTCGCAAGGTCAAATGAACTCCCTGCATTGACCGTGTTATGGAATGCGGGCCACACATCAGTGCTTCCCGGTATGCCCATCGTTTCAATCCCTATATATTCATTGGAAGTTGCTCTCCCGGTCCCATTCCCATCACCAGTTCCGTCGAATGTGAACATCTTGGTCGAGTCAACGTTATACTGGCCCTGGTTCATGTTCTTTGTATCGAAATTGAAAGTCTTCGTATAGCTGGACGTTCCGTCATCAGCCTGGGTGGTATCCCCGTATACGGTTGTTGACTGGCGCTCACCCGGCACCAGCACGCCATCAATCGCGCCTGTGGAGATAGTCCATACCAACGAGCTGGTCTCTGACAGGGAACCTGTGGTGGTGATTGCCGCCATGGCAATTCCTGTCGTTGAAACCAACACCATCGCAATTCCGATGGCCAGTGTTAGAATACGCATGTTTCTCATAATCCAAGTTCCCGTGTCAAAAATCTGACACTTACCCTAAGTTAGGTTTATGAGTTAATAATATCGATTGTACTGGTGATAGGTCGCTTCTTGAAATTTACGGAGAGAATACAGGTCATTTACGTGCACCCCCTGTCATGCCGAACGATTGTATCACGTCCTCTCGAAATATGACAGCCATCTCATCTGGGATTCTATTGCGTCAATGTTCGGATTGGTGAGAGAAATTCCAGCCTTTCGTTGCCCGGTAGAGAGATCGGGGGATGCATTGTCATTGAGATCAGGTCATGACGGAGGTGAGTGAGCGAAGTACTGATGCCGGGTAGAGAGGGAATTGCCGGTTTCCCTGTGACCATCGGAACGTGGCTCATGGTAATTTTTGGTATACTCGCCGTCATCACCTTCGCAGTGTAGCGAAAACTTGTTTTTCTCTTTTCAATGGATTCATGTTCGAAGCTTTTATACGTTTGAAAAATAGCTCAGGTAACGAGGGAGAAGAACAATGGCAGTTGACGTGAATTGGGGCGCTATCGGGCTGGTCTCTGTACTCGCCTTTCTCATCGGCTGGTTTATCTTCGGACTCCTGGGCGCCGTTATCCTCGCTATCATCGTGATGGTGCTGATGGGAATCATCAAATTCCATTGAGAATCTGATGATCCTCACCGAAGAATAATCCAGGCTTAGGAGGGAGGCAGCCGGCACACCTACGGGACGTTTTTGAAAACAACCCGCACAGGCGCGGTGTAGCGGCGTTTCTCCCTTCATCTCCACCCACCTGCAACCTTTCTGTTTCTCCGCGAATATGACCCCTCGCATCTTCTGAAATGCAGGAGCGACGTATATTTGCGTTGGTGAGGCAATTGAGAAGTGCCGTTGATAAGCCCCACACCTCCCCCCCATGCAAGGAGGAGAACGGGTATTCGCGGTGCAGGAATCGATCCTCACCCTGACCTGACAGGCAGGACGTACGATCAACGACGTGAACGAGGGAGCTGCTTCTTCCTCGTCCGGGGTACGATACAACGAATCATCCAAAAGTGGAAAAGAGTCAGGGGCAGGAAGGGGACCTTCCCCTAGCCGGGTTCTCCTCCTGCGAACCTCGAGATAACTCCCCGATCAGAGTCCCGGTCATTTCGAGAGGCGGACCATCCTGAGCGAAACGCCAAAAGCCACGTTCCGGAGAAACCCTGGATCCAGAAGAATGGGAGTCCCTGCGAGCCCCGGACCTCAGACACCGTGCATACGGAAATACCTTTACCAGACCCGCTCCCACAAACCTGAGCAGGGAGGGAGACCATGGAGAAGATCCTGCTCGGCCCAATGCCGTACATGAGTGTGATGCCCACCGTGCTCGTGGGCGCAAACGTTGAGGGGAAGCCGACCTACATGACCGCCGCATGGGCAACGGTCGCCTGCATGGAGCCGCCGATGGTCTGTGTCGCGGTCAGCAAGGCACGGTATACAGCAAAGGGTATCGACCAGAATGGTACCTTCAGCCTGAACGTGCCATCGGTGGACCAGGTGATCCCGGCCGACTACTGCGGTATCGTCTCGGGGAGCAGGGAGGACAAGTCCGGGGTGTTCCGGTCGTTCTACGGGAAGCTCGGGACCGCACCCCTGGCAGAAGAGTGCCCGGTCAACATCGAGTGCAGGCTGTTCTCTTCCGTGGACTGCGGGAGCCATGTCCTCCGGGTCGGGGAGGTCGTGGAGGTCTATGCCGACCGGTCCTGCACAACCGACGGGAAACCGGATATCACGAAGATCACCCCGATCGTCTACGCACAGTATACCTACTTCGGGGTGGGCAGCCCGGTCGGGANNGATCCTGGTGCACCCGGCGGTTCGGGCTGCTCCACCGCGAACCGCCCGGCGGGACCGGTGACCACGGCTATCGTGAACCTGCCGCACATGCCGGACCTCCGCTGGACGGGACCGGAGTCCGGCCGCTCGCAACCACGAGTTCGCTCGAAACGTCTCCCCGTCTCGGCAGAACCAGGAAGACCCGGCACAGGTTCGTTCGCAGAAAGTACCCTTTGGAGATTGGAGCGTATGAGGGGCGGGGTTCTACACCTTTCGGATTGAACCGGGCATTCTATTACTCCCTTTTTGAGTAAATCCCTGCTACAACGGCCCCGATAACGACGAGCACGATCGCGATCGGGACCAAGGGGGTACTGGATGTGCCAAAACCAGGGCCATCGGATGAGATCACCGCCATCACCCTCCCTTTCACCGTCTCCACTGCAGAGTCGGCTGCGGCGGGAACGATATCGGCATCCCTGCCGTACCCTGCAGCGGCGGAAGCATTCACCGCATCCCTGTCTCCTGCACCGGAGCCCTCATCGGCAACCGGGGTCAGGTTCACAGCCTGGCCTGCTGACATCCCCCCACCGGCACTCGAACCACCCCCTCCACCGCCTGAGCCGCTGGGTGAGCCGCCTGCAGCCGGGGTGGGGACAGGGGTCACGGGGTTCTGGGCAGTGAGTACCTGCTGGCGATACTCGTCCAGGGCAGGGTTTCCGCAGGTATGATGGCAGCAGGTCACCCCGTGATACTGGACGGACTGCTCGTACTGGCGGGCCAGCTCGTCCAGGACGGCCGGGTCAGGGTGCCAGTAGTCCTTCCGTGCCGTCTCCAGCATCCGTGCCACCATGGACTGGTAGGCATAGGGATTTTCCGCAAAGAACGAATCAAGACCGATTGCATATGCATCGTTCACATAGATATCATACACACGGTCCCAGACGCTTTCAGGGATAAGATCAGGATTGGTCACGGTCCAGCCCCAGAGGTTCTCGACAAACTTACTATCGAAGTACCGGGCACCTGCATATCCGTGCTCCATCATCCCTTCTATCCATTTCGGGTTGAAGTACCGTACAGTGAGTTCAGTATTCAGGAACTGGGCGAGCGTGGTGGTCCGCGCTGCAGTCAGGGAACGAAGGTCGGAGATGTACATTTCAGGGTTTGTCCCGGTGATACTGCGCACCGCGAGCGAGATTCCCCCGAGATACTGATAACAGTCGTCGTTATCCACCAGGCCGTAGATGTTCGAACTCCTGCTGTGCACCGCGGCCTCGACGCCACCGAGGTTTTCGCGGAAGAGGCCGGCATTCGGTTCGCCCCAGCCATCGTCGCCGTATACAAACCCTGCCCGGCTGATGAAGAGATCAGCAAGTTTTTCCTCATCATCCCAGCTGGCACTGGCATCGATGGCCGATGAGAGCCCGGTGCCGTATGCCCCGGCTGCCTCCGAGAATACTCTGGCCATGGAGAGGCGTTGTGCACTGGCCTCGTCGTACCCATGGGCAACGAGGAACGTATACAGTTCCCCGCTATTCTCCCTGACATAGTTAGGGTAGAGATCCCCCTCTGCCTGCGCGGCGAGCCGGACAGCCTGGTCGAGGAGTTCGATCTTATCGGCGAACGTGTCCCGGTAGAGACCTGAGGCGATGAAGATGACGTCAAGTCGCGGTCGCCCGAGTTCTTCTGACGCAATGAGCTCCAGGCCCTTCACATTCCCCTTGCTCCAGACCGGCCTCACCCCGAGCAGGTAGAGGGCTTCTGACTCAGTCACCCCTTCGTGGCGCATCGCCTCGCACGCCCAGAGGACAAACGCCGTCTTCCGGGGATATGCCCCATCGTGTTCAGCCTGAAACTGGTCAATCAGCTCCCCTGCCATCCTCACCCCGATGTTCCACGCCTCCATTGTTGGCATGGTCCGCGAATCAAAGGAATGGAAGTTGTTACCAGTAGGCAGGCTGTGCGGGCTCCTGACCGGGTCGCCACCGGTCTTTGGCGGGGTGTACCCGCCGCTGAGTGCATTGATGATCCGGGGTATCTCGATGGTGCAGGCCCTGATGTTGTCCCGGTACCCGAGTGCGGTGTACAGATCAGTCGTCACGGATGGGGAGGTTGTGCCGAGCAGGAAGTGCTGTGCGGTCGCAGGGTCGATGTCGTTTATAAGCACCTCGGTCAGAAGATCATCGACGACCGTGCGGTTCCCGTGTGCTGGTGAAAGGTCGTCAGGTTCCGGGGAGATCCCGGCAATGTGCTCCTCAAACTCCTCCCCGAGCATTGCCCTGACCAGGTCGACGAGTTCTCTCCCCTCCGGGGGTTCTCCGAGGATGTGCAGGCCATAGGGGATGAACTCATCGCCAAGCCCGTGGAGGTACTGGTGGAGGTCGCCGGCAATGAACGTGGCAAAATCCTCTTCCGAGAGCGCCTCGATAGCATCTCCTGTCTTCCCAAGCTGTCCGGCCAGGTCCATCCCCGCGTACAGATCGGTGATGCTTTTTCGGTACTCCACCTTCAGCGTCCCGTTGACGGTGCCATACGTATGGATCTTTTCGTGGAGGGTGGAGAAATCTCCGTAGAGCCCGGCGGCAACAATGGGGGGGGTGAGGTGGTCGACGATGATGGCATTCCCTCTCCTCTTGGCCTGTGTTCCCTCGCCGAGGCCGTCCATGATGTACGGGTAGATGTTGGGGCAGTCCCCGATCAGGAGTGCCGGCCAGTCGGTTGCTGAGAGACCGCGCTCCTTTCCCGGGAGCCACTCGTGGGTCCCGTGCCTCCCGAAATGGATGACGGCGTCTGCACGAAACTCGTTCTGAAGCCAGAGATAGAACGCGATGTACTGGTGGTGGGGCGGGAGCGAGGTGTCATGGTAGAGGACCTCCTCGTCCTGCAGCCACCCGCGGGTCGGCTGGGGGGCGAGTATCACGTTGCCAAACGATATCGTGGGGATGACCAGGTACTGCCGGCCACCGCTCCGGTACACCATGATCTCCCCGGGAGGCTCGCCCCACATGGCAATGACTTCCTGCTGCTGTTTTTCAGGGAGGCCGCTGAACCATGCGCTGTAGGTCTCTGCGGGCAACAGGGTGACGTCGCCTTCCTCCACCATGCGATCGAGCTCTTCGGGAGCCCAGGTGCCGACATTGCGCCCCTGGAGGATCATCAGGTCCAGCAGTTTGTCTTCGCCGGGAACGACGCCTTCTCCCGCGTAGCCCTCGGCCTTCATCGCTTCCAGAAGGTTGGTGAGGCTCGGAACGATATCGAGGTAGCTTGCGCCGAGGTTGTTTTTCCCTCCGCCATGGTTGTAGTAGATGATCGCAATGTGTTTGTCAGCGTTCGCGGTATGCCTCAACCGGGCGAGGGCGAGCGTCCTCTCCACGAGCCAGGAGACCTGGTCGTCGATGGGGGTGACAGGACGAAACCCGATATCCTCTGTCGCCGGGTCGATGGCCCGGCCGGCAATCATGATGAGATCGGTCTGGCCGTCCAGTTCGGGCATGCCGATCGTGTAACCGATCCGTGAGGCGCCGATTCCATCGGTGCTTTCCGCCCACTCTTCGGGAGTCCGGGCGTAATCGATGACGGCATTGATGATCGGGATATTTGCAGCAGCGAGTTCTGCGATACCCCGTGCAGGGTTCTGGTCGGTCCCATAAAACCTGAAGCACCTGATATTGACGATCACGTCAACAACCGGGTACCCGTCTTTCACCAGGAAGCGCTCAATCACGCGGGGGTCACTGTAATCGAGGAAAACAGGGATGATTTGTGCTCCCGCAGCCTCAAACGCCCTCATCACGGCATGATCGGCCAGGAGATCGCCTGAACGGTAGTGGCTGTCGTAGAAGACGATACCTATTGTCGGTTGTGCAGGATCGTACCCATGGCGGGTGCCATACCATGCCAGGTAAGCGTCCAGGTCTTCAAACAGTTCTTCTGAGTCGGGGTGACAGATGGCTTCTCCGGGGACAATGAGGGGGTCTTCGACCACACGGTCGGCCCCGCAGAAGTTGACGCTCAGGTAATCGATCAGCCGTTCTGCATTCTCCGGGCAGTTGTTGTCCCAGTAGGTTTCCACCGCGGGATGGGCCGACATATCGACCGTCCCGAGGTAGTCATACGCCCCCCCGTGGAGGACCGCGACCGGGATTCCAAGCGCAGTGGCCGGGGGCAATGCTGGTTCGATACGATCGATCCCGGCACCGAACATCTCGAGGAAAATGAGATCGTAGCTCGTCAGGTTGAGGTCGGCCGGGATGAGTTTTGCCGTATGGACGGTGACACTGGCCGTGCTCCTTGCGGCCGCATCGATATACATGGGGATGTAGCTCTCCCCGCCGATGATCATGACAATGCGGGGGCTTTTCCCGTGTGCCGGTTGCACCGGCAGGGGGATCGAGGAATTCCCCCCATACATCTCGTTGAGGGTGAGGAGCATCCGGGTGATGTTGTCATCGCCACCGCTCTCCCAGTACGCGGATATCACCGGGTCAATCGCTGCCTCACACGAGATCCCTGCAGGGGGGTCATGGACCAGCAGGGTTGCGTTCTCCCCTGCCGTGGCGTTGATATGTTCCAGGGTGGCAGCCCCCACCGAGGCCGCAAAGATTACGAGGTCCCCGCCAAAATCGTGCTCCATCGCACCGGTTTCATCCAGGAGCGTGAGTGCTACCGGGATTGTCCCGGTTGCATTCTCAAGCGACCGCCTTTTTTCAGGTTCGTTGAGCACGAACACCATGGGGTGCCCGAACAGGGACGCACCGGTCACGTTCTGCTCCGTGCCGTTCGCTCCTGGATCTGTTTGAAGAACCCCGCCGTTGAGGTGCGCAAGGGAATCCTCAATACCGCCCTGGTCTCCGCTTCCCGTCTGGTTCCCGGCAATATAGCTCGTAGCGGCCGGCCCCCCGGTGTTCGTACGATTCTCCGGACATCCTGAAACGGGATTCCCTGCATCGCTGCTCCCGGTCTCGTTCACCGGCGTGACAGGGGACTCCCCGTACACCGGCAGCGCCATGATGGTGACGAGTACGAGGATTGAAATGAACAACTTCCACGGCTTCCTGGTTGATTCTCCCATGGCGGGCTTCCCTCCTGCGGAGTATAATAAACAAATATTTAGTTATAACAAGTACAGTTGATTAAACGAGATAAATATTGCGAAAGAGCCACGGGGACGGGATCAGGGCCCGGCCTCATCATCCGGGACATAGATGATCTCCCCGGTGCTCAACCGGTACGCCGTCCCCATCCTGGTCCCCTGCCCACCGCCAATCTCCTCGGTCATGTTCATCACCGTGATGGTCTCTCCCTGTTTCACGATCACCTGCATCTGCGGGGTGCCGGGGTTCTTCACCAGGGTGACCGTGGAGCTGTCGTCCAGCATCTCCGGGATGTTGTAGGAAAGGACCAGCGCAACCAGGAGCGCTACGGCAAACACCATGGCAACATCGAAGAGATTGGCAACGCCTGAAAGCGGGTCCTCGTCATCGTCCTCCAGGAACCGCCGCCGTCTCATGCGAGCACCCCGGCAATGTACTCCATGTCGCTATAGTCCTGGTAGTACCAGCGCCGCCTGACGACCAGCACCGCGTATGCCACCCCTCCGACAAGCAGCCCGAGCACCGTGGTGGAGAACGCAACGACCATGTTGGTTGCCAGGACCTGGATGTTCCCGGATGAGAGCCCCATCAGGGCGGGGCCGAGTGGAATGAGGGTCCCCATCAGGCCGAGCATCGGTGCAATCCGGGTGAGTATCCTGAGTTGTTCCAGTTTCCTGCTGATCGAAAACTCGTAATCCTGCAGGAGTTTCTCGGCCTCGAGCGGGAAGCGGGAGTCGCCAAGGAACCCGGAGAGGTCACGGACGAATCTCCGGACCTCCTCATTCGCCCTGATGGACTGCAGGGACTGTGCCGTCGCCCCGTAGTCACCCTGCCGGAGGTGCCCGCCCGCTTCCTTCCCTGCCCTCCTGATCCCGCTCATGTCCCTCATTCTCCCGGAATATTCCGAGATCATCTGTCCGAAGGTGACAAACACCCATACCACCGATATGATGAGGAGTATGATGGTAGGGTAGAGGAGCGCTCCGGAGAGGAGGAACAGGATCTCCATGACCGGTGCCGAGAGTTCCATTCATTCGCCCCCGTGCGATCGTTTCCTCATCCAGCTGTCCGTCAGGTAGCCCGCGGCCACGGGGATGAGGAGGAGGAGGAGACCAAAACCCATGTCACCTGCGGGCACGGTAAAGTCCTCCATCCTGATATTCCGGGATTCGAGGTATGCCGGGATAACCAGGGGACAGAGGAGGTAGAAGAGCCCGAGCACGATCATCCCGTTCCCGAGGGTCGATGGATCCTTCTTTCCGAGTTTCCCTGCGCCATACGAGATGGCAGAGGAGGAGAGGAGTATCCCGGCAAAGAAGATGGCTCCGACCAGCGCCCCGACCCTGAACCCGGCGGTCCCGGTGGCACTGGCAAGAACCAGGCATGCGAGAAAGGTTGCCGCAATGCATGCCGGGCAGGGCAGGGACATCCAGAGGAAGGTATGCCGGGAGATATCCTTTTTTTCAGAGATCCATTTTTTCCGGGTCATG
This sequence comes from Methanoregulaceae archaeon, assembly GCA_013331415.1. Lineage (GTDB taxonomy): Archaea > Halobacteriota > Methanomicrobia > Methanomicrobiales > Methanospirillaceae > UBA9949 > UBA9949 sp10516u. Next base: position 13,204 of record DUGL01000128.1, read on the forward strand.
ATCCCGAAATAGACCAGCCCTGCCGCTATGATGAGGTGGAGGAGGACCCCGGACGCCAGGACCTGTTCGGAAATGTCGCGGGACACCATCCCGGCAACCCCGCCCAGAAGGAACGCGGCCACAGCATAGACGGCAGCAAATCCCAGAGTCTCCTTCCTGCGGAGGCCCGATAACCCGCACCCGAGACCGGTCTTGAGGGAGAGGATGGCGATACCGGCAAGGGTCCCGGCTGTGAGATAATCAGTCATTTAATCCACTTAGTTTTATTTAAGACAAATAAACTTTATTAAAGGATCGGTTTTCCGTGGGAGAGGCGAAAGACCCGGGTGAAGAGCCTTGCCCGGGTGTCCCTGGAGAGGGGCGGCGGGGGATCCTCCCCGCGCCCACGCCCGTGCCTGTTCTCCCGCCTGCTCAGGGACAGGGTGCCCCTCCCGCGGTGCATCGCGCCAATCCCGCGGGCAGCAGGGGCGAGCTCAGGCATACATATATGAAGAGGTGAGTAGAAGGGAGACGAGGAGTGAACTGCATATGCGAAGACTTCTCATTCTTGCCCTGGCAGCCCTGGTCATCCTGACCGCGGTTTCCGGGGTCGCAACGGCTGGTTCGGGTGACGAGAACTACCATGGCGAAGCAGGTGAACAGCCCGCAAACGGAGCCGATGACAGCCCCGGGTCGGGGGAGCCCAACCAGGACCAAGCCGCAGATACCGGGGACAGAACACGGAATAAAGACCGGTAGGCACGATCCTGCCCCCCCTTTCGGAAGGAGCAGCCTGCCCTGTGCAGGTTTTCCGGGAGGGGACCCGCCCGGGTTTTACGATCCTCCCAAACGATACCACAATCACGGCAGGCGAGCGATTGGGAAGACCTGCCTCCCCACTGTTTGGATCGTCCCGGCACCGTTCCCGGCCCCACTCTTCCGCGACATCACCGGGATCTCCGCCCCGCGTGGCACCCGGATACCTTTTTTCGTATCGTGATGCATACACTCCCTGAGGCGAACGGATGGATATATCGGAATGTGCCATGTTTGCAAACAAGAACCCGGTCACGTACATCGCCACAACGGACGGGGATCAGCCCCGGGTCCGGGCATTCGCGATGTGGTTTGCGGATGAGACCGGTTTCTACTACCACACCGGCACGCCAAAGAGCGTGTACCGGCAGCTCGTGAAAAACCCGAACGTTGAACTCTGTTTCTATGCGCCCGGAGAGATGGGTGCCGGGAAGATGATGCGGGTTGCCGGTACAGTCGAGTTCCAGAACGATGCAGCACTCAGGGAGCGGCTCTTTGCCGACCGGCCGTGGGTGAAGGATCTCCTGAAATCCGGCCCGGCGGGTGCAGATGTTGCGATCTTCCGGGTGGCGCACGGTGTCGCGTACTTCTGGACCATGGACTACAACATGCGGGAGGCCGAATCGCCCCGCGTGAAATTCTGAACCACTCTCTTTTCCCGCCCGGGCAGGAAGTCAAACCCGGCACCTGGCTGTGATGCCGGCTGGCGGAGAACCCCCTATGACGGTGCACTTTATAAACCGCAGATGAGACGGTTTGGTCTCAGGTACCCCTGATCAAGACCACGAACAGGGTTTTCATGCCAACCGCCTATGACCACCGTGCGATCGATCATAAAGTATGAAAATGCCGCAGGCATTTTGGCATGAAAACCGCATCCGCGGTTTTCATAAGGGGGGCATGTGCCCTCCTGGACTCATCTGCGTTTCATTGGAAAAAAACCTGGCACCGGGGAGATGACGGGAAGGGATAGCGCAGTCCCTGGGAAAGGGGACGCAATCGATTCTCCACCAGGTCGTACATGCTCCCCGGTACACCGTGCTCTTCCCGGGCTACCGGCGTTCTCGCGTATTTAGAGGGAAAAATGCATCATCGCTGTTTCCTGTGGGCGGAATGAACGTCCCTGTTCTTCAGAGGTATCCGGACTTACTCATTGATCCGTTGCCGGAGCGCCCACTTTTCACCGTGAACACCGGATATGTGGCGACCGGATGGTCTCCCCGGGGTCGAGGGGCAGAGCCCCCGCGATATTTTCTGGGGCGGCGGCATTCATCCTGCTGGGGGCAGGGGGGCAAGGGCCTCCAGGGTGTCTGCATGAAGAGGGATCCTCACCCCCACACGATAGCAAAGCGCCCAAAAAAAAGGTTCGGGGTTATTTCTCCTCGGCGGGTCCGGTCTCCTGTTCCTTCCTGTAGGAGTAGTAGGCCAGGCCGGCAAGGATGAGGATCAGGAGTGCGACCGGGATCATCCCTGCCAGAGGAAATCGCGACCAGAATGACGGGGCGGGGGCGATGGTTGTCGGGAGCGGGGAGGTCTCTTCCGGCACAAGGGTGGGCAGAATGGTCGTATCCGGGGTCGGGGTGACATTCACGCTCTCATTACCTGCCTGCCCGGGGTCCAGGGTCGGGATCGTGGTCGGGATGGTGGTCAGTGTCGTGGCAGGAACCACGTACCCCCCGCCGCCTCCGCCGCCACCGCCACCGCCACCACCGGTGATTCTGAAGAAGACGACAATGGTGTGGTTGCTCGTGACATTCTGGAAGCTGTAGGTGTACACGGACTGGACCTGGGCACCATCCACGAGCAACCGGTCGAAGGTATACCCGCTCGCCGGGGTGAGGGTGAAGTTCTGGGAACCGCCGGCAGGGACCTCGATGAGGCCGCCAGGCTGGATGATGCCCCCGACGTTTCCTGCCGATGCATTGATGAGGTAGAACCCGGCTGGCGGGGCCGGTTCGAGGGTAACCGGGATATCCACGGTCTCATCCTTCGCCGGGTATGCCGGCAGGTCCCCGGTTACCGTGGTGAAGCCGTCCTTTGCGACCGTATAGGTCTGGTAGTGCAGGGTTGTCAGGTAGATCGGGACGATGAGGGTCCCGTCCTCTGTCAGGCCCTTGGAGGTCTGGTCAAACCAGACCGCTGCCCCGTCTTCGTTGCAGATAACGCGGAAGTATCCCCGGTCTCCCCCGAGGATTATCCCGACATGGATGTAGTCTTCCCGGGATATCGTGGTACTCCCGGCAGCATTTATGGCGGTGAGGTTCACGGTGTAGTACCCGGGTCCGGTATACGTATGGACCGGGTGCTGGGATGTACTGGTGGTCCCATCGCCGAACTCCCAGGACCAGCTGGCAGGGGTGTGGAGCGAGGTGTCGGTGAACCGGACGGTGAGGGGAGCCGGCCCGGCAGTCTGGTTGGCGGTGAAGTTGGCCACCGGAACCGGGGGCTCCCCGGTTACCCGGAGATCGAGGGTGGTGTGCGACCCGGCCGTGTACGGGTAGCTCCCCACCCAGTCCCCGCCGGCAGCGACGTCCCTGCACCCGGCCGGGATACCGTCGGCAAAGAAGGTGATCGGCCAGCCGTCCTGGATCCAGCCCTGGACGGTGAGGCGGGCCCCGTCACCGCCATACGTCCCCGCTTCAGTCGTCACGAGGGTCCCTCCGCCCCCGGTCACCTGTGCCGTGATGGTGGTACCGGGCGGGGCCGGGTCGCCGTAAAGCGTGATCGTGCCGGAGAAGGAATGGGGGAGTGCCGGGATCGGCTCATCGACCGAGATGAGGCGGGATTTCAGGAGCGCGTCGCTGCCACCGGGATTGCTGACGGTGAGGGTTACGGAGTATACACCCGGGTATGCATACAGGTGGGAAGGGTTCTGGAGATTTGAGCTCTGGCCGTCCCCGAAGTCCCAGGCCCACACTGTCGGGTTGCCAGGAGATGTATCGGTGAACTGGACCGCGAGCGGGGGAGTCCCCGAGACAGGGTATGCGCTGAACGCGGCGGTCGGAGGGGTGATCGGGTCTCCTACGCCGGTGGATCCGATGAAGTACGGGTCACTGATCAGGGAGGTATAGAGCGGGCCTGAGAGCGGCTGGACACTCCCGGTGGAGGGGTTCCAGGTGCCGGGGGGGATCAGGTAGTTCTGCTCCGGCTGGCCGTTGTCATTGTACTTGAAGGTATCAAACCAGATCACGGCCTTTATCAGCGGATAGTTTGTTTTCAGGTTGTGGGCATCGTAGAGGGACGGGATCCACTGGGTGCTGAACTCCTGGGTTGTATTGTCATGAGGATCCGGGTCCCAGTACGGGCCCGGTTGATAGGGTGCCGGTTTCTGGCCTGCGGTCTCGGCAAACATCAGGGGGAATCCGAGCGTTTCACCAAAATAATTGTACCATGCCTGTTCCGGGTGGGGCTGGTATTCACCTTTCAGCCCGGTGAAGGTGTTGGCACCCCACCAGAAGTGGTATCGTGTCTGGGCGACCCAGTCCACGGAGGTCTTCCCCGGTTCGCTGATGGGGTGATACGGGTTTTCAGAACCCGGCCACCACTGGATCTTCTGATCCCCGGTGAACGGGTTGTCATTGATGTTTGTACACCAGACCATCTGGCAGCCAGCGGCATGGAACTTCCCGGCAGCGTACTGGAACATCGCGATGAAGGCAGACGGGTTCTGCTTCGCGACATCCTGGGACTCCATCTCGTGGCCAAAGACGATCATGATGGTATCGCCATTCTCCGTGAGCGGTTTGAGTTCCTCTGCGAAGAGATCGATATGCTGTTGTGCCGTCTTCCCGTCAGGATACGTATGGGAGAGGTCGAGGCCCGAGTCCCAGGGGACGAGGAAGATGACGGGGACCGCATCAGGGTCGGTGATGATGCCTGCCGCCCACGCAGCGGCGGTCTTCCCGTCCCTGTTCTCGTTGGCGTTCAGGGCATTCTGGAGGGAGACATAGCGGGAGAAGAGCCGGTGGGTCTTGCCGGAAGCGGCATTGAACGCGGCCGGATCTGGTATCCAGGTCTCGTGACTGCTGTCGGGTCCCTGTGAGTATGCATTCCCGCCGAGGTACACCCCGAGGTAGCACCCGGTCTGGTTGAGCAGCCCTGTCGTGGCGTTCGGCACGTGGTAGGCCTGGGCAGGGAGTACCAGGCAGAGGACCAGACCCACCCCGAGAAAGAGGAGAAGCCTTTGCTGCGGCATCAGGATCTGCTGAGGTTTATCCCCGGGCATGATATGCATTCGTATTCAGCACTCATGCGGTTTTTCGGAAACGATCCCGGAGTGTCCGGAGCTCGCCTGCCGCGAGGAAGATTACGGGGTAGAGCAGAATATCCTTCCACCGGGAACCATCCCCGATTGAATCACGAAATCCATCTCTGCTCCCTGCCGTGTGCCGAGATACCCGGGAGGGTATCCCCTGTTCCCGGGAGGGTATCCCGGGTTCCCGGGAAGCCCGGATCCGGGGGAGAGCCCTGCACACGCCCCTGGTGTTCCAGGAAGCCCGGGAACAGGATTACACCCGGGAGGAGGTGTTTCCTGCCGGTTTATTCCAGGAATCGGCATTTTCTCCCGGTATATTCCGGGAATCGGCGCCTTCCTGCACAGCCCGGTTGCTCCTCGCGGGGTCTCTCCCGGGGTACCGGGCTTCTCTTACGTTCCCTTCGCCATGGCATACATCTGTTCAGGGAGGAGCGCTGTCATGGTCTCCGTGCTGACCGTTGTTCCCCCCTTTGCAATGTCGACCGTGACCCGGGCAAGCACTTCCGCGGAGGGCAATTCAACGATGGAGACGTAATCGTAGCGGCCGAAGGTATAGTACAGGCCGAGGAGTTTGCCTCCCGCCGAAGTGATGATCTGTTCTGCCCGTGCATCCCGTTGGTCTGCTTCCTTCATCTTCCCGATGGCCTTGTCGGATAATTTTCCGAGGATAATAAAGAGTGGCATGTGTGCGGAATCGCTATACGGGTAGATAAATGTACTGGCGGGTTCTGGATATCTGATCTCACCATCAGGCAAGGCATAGGGGGGGAAGGGTACCTGGCCAGTGCGGGTAACGGGGCACGCTTCCTGTCCCGTGACGAGACACGCTGGTTCGAACGGATGTGATGGAAACGGCACCAGGCTGTGTATGACTGTGCCGGAACGATTTCCGATACTTTGTATAACTGGACAAAACAGATTGTTCCGGCAGAACGAAGGAGTACTGGTGATCGATGATAGTACCTGAAACAAACTGTATTCCAGGCAGATTGAACGGGTAACCCGGCACTGGAGTTGAAAACATCATCGAGTCGTTCAGGGGATTACTCTGGCTCCATTTGTTTTTTAAAAAAAGATGATTGCATCAGTTGTTTGTCCGAATGCTTAATTTATATATACTATTCCACCAAAACCCCCAGTATATGAAGCGGTTGCATCCCGTTCTGATCCTTTTAGGATGTATCCTGCTTATTGGGGGAGTCAATGCATATTATCTCCCCGGATGGAACGGCCCGCAGGTCCCGATCACCATCGCCTCGACCGATATCCCTGAGACACTCACTGATTTTCCTGTTCTGATGCACCTATCAGGCTCATCAGGGAAAACCGGTGAAGATATGACAGATATCTTCTCGAAGCTTGGTAATAATGCGCAGAAGATCGCCGTGACAACATCTGACGGTTTGACCCAGTGCTCTGTCGAGATCGAGAGATGGGATGCGTTGGCCGGGCGGGGAAGCGTGGTGATGATACCATGATCCGTCTGCGACCTTTATGCATCCAACTCGTAATCGCAACTGTTCTCCTCCTCATCCTATCAGGTACGGCGTACGCTGCGCCAACAGTCATTTTTTTCAATACAACCGGAACAACCAGCTGGACAGTACCAACTGGCGTCACTGCAGTTGATTACCTCGTCGTTGCGGGAGGCGGTGGCGGAGGGTATAACGGTGGTGGTGGCGGTGCCGGAGGAGTCATAACCGGTACATTCGCAGCGGTATCCGGTTCCGTCACGGTGACGGTTGGTGCCGAAGGAGCTGGTTCAACAAATCCTAATACGCGGGGTGTGAACGGAGCGAACTCTGCATTCGGGAGTTTCACCGCACTGGGTGGTGGCGGTGGTGGCAGTGGCAACAATGTGATCGGACTGAATGGTGGATCGGGTGGCGGCGCCGCCGCAACCGGAACCCCTGGGTCGGGCACCTCCGGTCAGGGAAATGGGGGAGGATATGGAGACACTCCGGGAGGTAGCGGGAACTACTGGGGTGGCGGTGGTGGTGGTGCAGGTTCTGCTGGTGGTAATGCGACGAGGAATGCGAACGGCGGTGCGGGGGGAACTGGCATCGAATCATCTATCACCGGCATACCTTTGACCTTTGCCGGTGGGGGTGGAGGTGGTGCCCGATCGGGAACCGCCGGAATTGGTGGGACAGGAGGCGGCGGCGACGGTGGT
>DUGL01000128.1:20466-27939 GCA_013331415.1 Methanoregulaceae archaeon
CTGGCGGTTCCGGTATCGTCATTATCCGGTATATATTGCCAGAAGTAACCAACGTTACCCCAGCGAGCGGATCATTGGAAGGGGGCACGAATGTCACGATCACCGGTTCCGGGTTTACCGGAGTGACGGCTGTTCTGTTCGGATCAACCCCTGCTGCTTCCTATACCTTTGTGTCCGATTCCACTATTTTCGCCACATCCCCTCCCAGCGCTACCGCAGGTACTGTCGATGTAACGGTCACCACACCCTATGGTACCAGTAATGCCGTGGCCAACGACAAATTTACCTATTTAGCCTATCAGATCCAGATTGACGTCAATGGAACGATCAGCAACTGGACCCTCTCAATCGGGGAAAATATTGATGCAACGAACCTCACCCTATGGGTCCAATCCACCGGTCCCTGGCAGGTTTCGATCTACGATGCCCTCAACGAGGGTAAGCCGGCGGGAACTGCAGGGCACATGGCCGAGTACGTGGGAGGAACCTACCCCTCCTCCGGGAAACTCTTATCAAGTCCTGTCAAGGTGAGAGATATCCTTGCACCGTTTTTCCTCGATCTTTCTGGTGAGCTGCAGACTTTCCGATCTGGTCTTGCAACCCCCGAGGAAGGTATCAACTCTCCGATCGTGGTGGGCCAGGATGTCGATTATCACGATCAGAGGCTCACTCCCCCGTCACTATACCGGATCATCGTGACATTTGTGGGGACGACGCTGTAGGAGCAGGAGATGCGGGGACACAGAGATCCAACCAGGAAGAAGCACGTGAATACTCTGTATTGTCAGGGCAGCCGTCTATATCGCAACAGGCTGGTTTTATTCCTGGCAGTATGCGGAGTGCTTTCCCTGCTTGTCATGCCCGCATCGTCGGGAGATGTTGCATCGGTCGTCATCAGGGCCAACCCGGATCTCCTGATTGGAGAGATCACCGTCGAACAGATCACGACAACCGGTGCCCAGATATGGTGGACCACGAATGATCCAACGGATTCATGGATATTCTATGACGTGGTCAGCCACTCCCTTGTGGAAGAGTATGCATTCTCTTCCGGTAATGCGGATCTGGCGACGCGCCACCATATCGGCCTTTCAAGCCTCACACCTGGCACAGTGTACCATTATCGCATCAGGTCGACCGGCATCGACGGCGCTTCAGCGTTGACGCAGGACAGGGTGTTCAAGACCCTCGCCCTCCCGCCTACTGGTGGAGGTGGAGGCGGTGGTGGCGGTGGAGGGTGGTTTTACTTTCCCATATTCACATCACCCTCGCCAACACCCACGCTCCAGCCATCGGCAACCCCGACCTCCCGGCCAACCCTGCCCGGGGGGTACGGCACTCCCGAAGTGATTCATGGGGGTGAAGCGTCACTTTATATCAACCCGGGGACTGGTGAAATGCTCCAGTCGATCATTCTCCTCTCACCAAACATGCATGCGCAATTGTTTGTCGCTCAGGGGACTGTGGTGAAAGTTTACGGGAGCCCGGCGGCGCGAATCTGGATCAGGGAACTCACAGAAGGGGAACGAGAGGAGGTATACATGAGTACACCACCTGGTGTCTTCATTGTATTTTCCGGCACTGGGGTCGCATGCGGACCGGAGCACACGACCTTCAGTCCCCCCATACGATTGACGTTTGGGCCTATCCCTGAAAGAGAGTGGGCGGAATTGGTGAAGATGTCCCAATCATTGAGAGAGGCCCAGGGAAAGGTGGTATCCCGGGGCGATCTCTCAGATCTCTTCGTCATGGCAGGCCATTTCAACCAGGAGGCACAGTCGATCGAATGGTACCGGGTATATGCAGAGGTTTGCCCGGATACCAGGACGATTACCGCCACTATCGATCATTTTGGTCCACGCTGCATGATTGCCCTCTTCGTTACCCCTGGTGCGAATACTCCAATTCTCTGCGAACCTGCAATTCCCCTTTACCTGGAAGGGATCATTATAACACCTGCAGCGACACCGGTTCAGCAGGCAGACTACTCGCACGTGTATCCCATTCTCTGTGTTCTGGTTGGACTGGTCCTGATCGCTCTTGTTGCCTTCGGGGTGTATTATTACCTGAGGAATGACAGAAAGCCTTGAGTATCAGTCGAATTGAAGGCATTTATCCGTTTTTAGGAGGGACTACCCCCTTCGTTCCACCTAGAATAGTTTTTTATATTAATAGTACGGAACTGCTGTTATCGCTGTAGTAGAGCACTATGGCCCAATTTAGGTGGTTTTGAATATGCACAGTAAGTATCTTGCATTGATGATCGTCCTCACCGTTTGCGGTTGTGGACTTGTATCGCCCGTGTTCGCCTATACAGACTCAGATGTTGCAATCATCTCCTGTAATCCTCTCACCGCCATTGATATCGTTATCGGTGGAGAGATCTCCAACTGGACCCTTTCCAATATTGGAGATAATATTGATGATACCAGTCTCAACATGACAGTCAGGGCAAATACCGATTGGGCTGTCGTTATAAAGGACGCTCTCAACGATGACAAACCTGCAGATAGCGTGGGCAATATGACCGAATGGATCATCGGAGAGATGAAGTATGCGGATGATCCCCGATGGCTGCTGACTCCCATCAGGATAGCCACGGAAACATCGCCCTATGTATCACTCACGGGAGATGAACAGTTACTCATCCAGGGTTCCAACACTCCCCTTGGTGGATTCCTCTATCATTTACGTGTAAACCAGTTCCTGCGCCTCGCTGATGATAGGCTTCAAACAGGTGAGACGTACCGGATTGTCGTCACATTTATTGCAAACAACCTGTAATGGAAAGTGTATGAAGGTGCCCACTCTTCCCGCCCGGGGATTACATCCCCCTACGTTCCAGTTTTTTTTCATCGTGTTGCTCCTCCTGGGGCTGATCTGTATCTCCCCGGTATCCGCGCTCAGCGTGACCGGATCAAAGTATATGGAGACCCTGCCACCGGGAAGCGTTGCACTGCATGGCATCCACATCAAGGCTGAACAAGGCGATGATCCGTTTGATCTGCATGCCGAAGTCATGGGATTTACCAACGGTCCTGATGGCGCCTATCAACCTCTTACCACGAAAGAGGATACGGGCCCGTATTCTGCGCGAAGGTTCATATCACTCGACAGGACCCAGATCCGTGTCGAACCCGGGACCTCCCAGGAGATCAAGGCTACGATCACCCTCCCGCAGGATGTGGGGTCAGGGGGCAGGTATGCGATCATCTATCTTCGCAGCCAGCCACGTGAGCAGGGGCAGATAGGGTTCATCACTGCTGTTGCGGTCCCGGTGATGATTACCATCAGCGGCACTGAACCTCTGGAAGCGGGAACCATCACGGGTATCACGACGGGAACAATTGCGACCGGTCAGCCATTTACTGTCACCACCGGTTTTTCGAATACCGGCAACCACCACTACTACCGCCTCACTGACACGGTTGTGGTATCCGACGCACACGGCGTCATTTCAACCGCGTCGGTGGGTCCGGCCCCCTATGCGATAGTGCCGGGAAGTGTTGTCCAGTTCAGAGTGCCGGTTGATTCGCCGCTCCCTGTCGGCACCTACACCGTGCAGTCAACCGTCACGAAAGAGGACGGGACGATCCTTGACCAGAAATCGGTGAACTTTGAGGTCGCAATCCCCTTCACACCTCCCCCGACGTCAACGACCATAACCCTCACACCGCAGGCGGAGGGCGTGCTCGTCTCTCCCGATGGCAGGTACTCTGTGACGTTTCCTGCGGGATCGGTGCTGAGCAGCGTTGACGTCACCTTGAAGCCGGTGCTCCTTGACCAGATCCCCTCTGCGACCGAAGATATTACGATCGGTTCAAGCACCTTTGTCGTGGAGGGCCTTGCAGGACTGCTCGCGAAACCGGCAACTGTCCGGGTGAAGTACTCCGAGGACGATCTCCGTGCTGCACAGGGTGATGCAGGATCCCTCAAACTTGCACGGTTTGATGCCGGGGGGAACACCTGGAACATTCTTCCTACCACGAGGGATGGCGATACCCTCGTTGCCCAGTCCGACAGGATGGGGACCTGGGCAGTCGTCTCTGCACAAGGAGGTGCAGGGATCGGGATAGATGCGAACATGCTGATGATCCTTGGTGGCATCATCGCCGTGGTCGTCATTCTCCTCGTCGCGTTCATGCTGAAGAAGAAAAAGAATAGTCCTTAATCTTGAAATCCCTCTTTTTTCGCGAACCGTGAAAGGAATTCCAGTCCCGATAGAATACCTTTGCAATTACTGCCTGGTTCAATGGTTGCCTATCCTCCGGATATTCATGGGGACCAGGAATTAAAAAGAACCAGGATGTGCGGGAGAATCCAACCCGGACCGGTGACCGCCGGGTTGTTTTTGCAGCATTCCAGCAGCTTTTCAGCAGTTTTCCAGCACCTGCAGGAAAACAAAATGGCGTCTTTTTGCCCCCCGATTCTCCTTTACCCTTGATTATACTAATAATACTGTACTAAGAGAGTATATTTACAGCACAATGAGAAGTATGGAGGGGTCCAGGAATTCAGAAGAAGACTGCGATCCTGTGTCTCCATGCTTCCGAAAATGCTGCAAACAGAGATTGAATTCTTACCAATGCGGTGCAATCATCGAATCGTGGGTCTCCTGCGCTCCGATTGGTTCCAGCACCTGCTGCAAAACAACGAGCACCTGCTGCAATGTCGCAACACGGGATGTGGGACTGCTGTGGGACCGCTGGGGGAATGTGGGGAACCTCCACTTCCCCTGCAACCCTGCCGGCGATGTCCAGCGGGCAGCTGCGGGATGGGAATAACCCGGGATATCGTGCACATCACCTGATCGGAAAGGACAGCCAGGGAAGGGGTGAGAGCCGGCGCCGGGGATGAATGTTAATCCCAGTTCCCCAACGATGGCAATCACTTTTTCCCGTTTTCCCATGATCATGCTCAGCAGTTGAGGTGCCTGCACAGCCAGGTTGGCGTTCTCTTCCATTCGTCCTGTCATTCGTCTCCGCCGGGGTGCTTTCCTACCTTGTCATCCCGGGTCTCCTCATTATTGGGGGACCGGGTCATCGACCACACGAATTCGTGGCAATGCAGGGGGAATCCCCTGCAGCATTTTTATTCCGGCCGCTTTATTGCCAGCCCAACTATAAACCAGGAAAAAGAGAGTGTACAATCCCCTTAATCCAGGGTAAGATAATAATCAAGGGGTCCTCCATCACACCAGAAATGCATCTGAAGGTCTGGTGGGTTGAACACCACATGACCACTTTCAGCTCCTCGTCCACTTATACATCCACCGGTTTCTCGATCATTTAGTACCGCCCAAAATCCGGAACACCAAAAATTATAGGATTTTTCTCTGCCATCTATCGTTTCCACCATGATGATCGAGTTCACTGTTGGGGATGTCCCTATTCTTTGATAGAGATCTTCGACAGAATGGACCGGCTCAGGGAACACGAACCTTATGGATACCTCCTGCTCTCCATCACGGGGATGAACGCGTCTTCCGGACAGAGGATGGGTAAAGAGATCATAGAGCTGATCCAACCCTGAAGTTTTCCAGAGAGCATACAGAAGAGGTTTCACACACGGTTCATCACCGATGGATCCAAGGATTGGCTGTTCATCCTCAAGCATTGTTTTTTCACAGATCAGCAAGTCAGGAGTTAGGCCTGGAATACAGTATATTTGCAGGTTTGCTTCAATGAAATCGAGAAAATCTACGAAACTTCCCACGGAAGTCCTGGGGAAAACCTGTTCCAGTGTGAAGGTATAACGAGCACCGCTTTCCCATCCGTACATCTCTTTAAAATATGACCTTCGTTTATCCCACACACCATTCCTCGGTAGATCAGTGCCATCTTCACAGGTCAGACTGACATCCTGTACTGGACTCTCTATGATATCCGGTTCCGGATGGGGTTCTTCCAACGGGTAATGATAATATTGAGTCGTGCGGGGTACACGAATGATGAGGGTGAAGGGGGCACTTACGCTCCCACGTACCAGTGTAGAGGGGAACGCTCCGAGAAGTTGGATGGTGAAATGAAAACGTCGTCTGGGTTCCTCGCTCCAGATCCACTCCACTTCGCATGATTCAAGGATCATTCCTGGATAGTCAACACAATGGATCCATACATGATCAGAGGCAGGCAATGGCAGCTGATTCCCCGAACCATCCAGAGGAACAAGCCGGAGATAGAGAAAGTCCTGGGCCCATGAAATCTCATTTGTACATTGAAGATCCAAGTCATCTGCACAGTACCTGGGAGGATCCCCCTCTAATCCAAGGACCTGCTGATGTTCACCACAGGTATGGTAATCGATGTAGTTTGGACCCTCATACCATGTCCGGACTCCGGTATCTGCCCGGGCATCTTCTGCATTGGGTGTCGTGAAACCAGCAGGTCCGGCAATCTGGAGCAGAACCTTTTCGCAGCCATCAACATCCCGGTAATCCCATGTAAGATGTGCATGTTTAACAAGGGAGGGCACCAGGTACAACCTGGCTGCAGTATCACCCCATATAATAAGGGGTTGGGGTTCCACCGTTCCAGGACCGCTCGGTGAGGTTGACGGTTCCGCGGGTTCCGGCAGGCTCGCAAGAAGACGACGTTTTACTGGATATCCGAATACAAAGGGTGCATGGGGCAGGTATTTCGACCTGTCCGGGAGGGCAACAATTTGTCCAGGCTTCACCACTGCACTCGTACTTTTTGGTCTGGTCATGAAAGATTGGAGAATACTCGTGCCGAGGTTACGGTTCTGTTTGTCCCGGACCTCAATTCTCCAGCAATAGGGGGTATTCTTCCTGAGTTTCCGGGATTCTTTGGGAACCTTATAAAAAGTGGTGGTAATGTTATCGGCCTGGTATACCGGTTTTTTCTTTGTCACTTCTGAAAGGGGTGTCCCGGGTTCATACAGGTATACAGACAGCCGATAAACGACCTGAGAATCTCCTTTGTCCGGAGGTTCCCATTGGAACCAGAGATTATCGTTATCAACCGGGTGGTGCTGGCGAGGAAAGATAAGTGAGAGGCCCTTTTTTCTTTCTTTTTTTGTAGGGGAATAAGGATTGGGCATAGATTTTCACCGAGGTCAATGCATCCATGAAGCCATTATACAACACGATGAGAAAAAGATAACCCAGCTAATAGTCATCAGGGAGCTTGGGCAGCACTCCCTGAAGCGCGGTTGTGTATTGACCGGGGTGTTCTTCGTCTCAGCAGGGGTACTCTCCTCCGTGGTCATCCCTGGCCCTGATCCTTCCCCCGCTTCCCCTGGAGGGGTCCGCTTCCCCTGCAACCCTGCCAACTATCCATGCGAAAGACTACAATCCCCTGGACGTTCCCGAACATACGCCCTGTTTCCTGTGCGGTGCTCCCTGGTCCCACCATATCGAGAAGCTGACCGGGAGCCGGAAGGCACGACAAAAGGACCAGCAGCAGGCCCGGCGGGATCTGCAAGGCCCTGTTACCGGACGGCAAAGGTGAA
>DUGL01000074.1:0-929 GCA_013331415.1 Methanoregulaceae archaeon
CGCTGTTTATGGCGTTCTTCAATGAAACCGCTCGCGAGAATGGCGGATGGGAGAGCAAGGAGCAGCACGCCCAGGAAGGTCACGATGGATCCGATACTCTGTCCTACCGGAGTTATCGGGTAGATATCCCCGTATCCGACCGTGGTAACGGTCATGGCCGCCCACCACATGGCTGCAGGTATGCTTGAGAACTTGTCAGGCTGCGCCGCGTGCTCCACCAGGTACATGATCGTGGAAGAGAAGAGGATGACAAAGACCAGGAAGAAGACCATGAGGGTGAAGATCTCCTGTTTCTTGAGGACGACCCGTCTGAGAAGAGCCAGCGATCGTGAATTCCTTGCGTATCTTCCGAGTTTGAAGATGGAGAGGAGCCGGAATGCCCTGAGCAGCGCGGTATCTTTCGCGACGAAGAGGGGAAAGAATATGGGCATGATGGAGAGGAGGTCGATAATCAGGAAAAACTTCGCTGCATACCGGAACCGGTCCTTTATCCGCTGGGAGAATGTGGGGGCTGACGTGCATGCCCAGAGTCGCAGGAAGTACTCGGCAGAAAACACCAGCAGGCAGGCCGTGATGATCGTCCCGAGCAGGAGGGCGTATCCTGTCTCAATGGCGGGAACGGTATAGACCACAACAGCCATGGTATTGAGGATGATGACCAGTGCCAGGAAGGCCTGCAGACACCATGCAACCCGGTCATCTCCCGGCGGGTTCTCGAGCAGATCATGAACCCGGGACCTCACCTGCTCGTACCGCGTCTCAGACTTCAGCGGAGGAGGAATTTGCAATCACCTCAGTTACAGAAGGCTGTATTCCCAAACTCACTCAGCCCTCCCATGCGTATGGAGCAGGAGTGTCATTTAATGCTTCACTTTTCATCCTGCATCCCCTCAGGGGACAAAAAAATCACATGATCCCGTATCAGGACA
>DUGL01000074.1:945-1255 GCA_013331415.1 Methanoregulaceae archaeon
AAATGCATCATTATTGTTTTCATATAAAAAGGGGCGGGCAAACCGGATTTACAGAAATGACCGTCCAATCTGCTGATTGGGCCGATAGCCTCTTCCTCGTCCAGGCAATAAGTCTCATCACCTCCCCTGCATTACACTGAAATAGAGAGATCACCTGGAGAGGTTACATGGAGATATCCGCCCACGATACCGGGAAGGAACGTGTACCAATCACGTTCAGGACGATTGCACACGTGTATGACCCTGACGACCCCTCCCCTGAGGGAGACCGGGAACTGACAGACAGGGCTGAGGATGCCATCAGCAGAGC
>DUGL01000074.1:1264-4118 GCA_013331415.1 Methanoregulaceae archaeon
GACAGAGATCCCTGCTGCGATACGTGGTCATTTTCTCCGGCGTGCAGATGATCTGCACCACGATGGGAGGCTGACCAGCCGGGTGGGACTGCGGGAGTTCCAGCTCACCCTCGCGGTCGCACTCCCTTCTCTCCTGGGGATCGCAGCATGCGATCGGTTTCCCCATGAACCCTGGGCCATCATCCTCCAGAACGTCTTGTTGATCTTCTGCTGGGTCGTGATCTGGCAACCCTTCCAGTCCATCGTTTTCGACCGCTGGACGCTCTCAGAAAAGGAGAAGCTCTTCCGGCAGATAGCCGGGATGGAGGTGAACGCCAGCCCTGCCTGAGCTCCACAGTCAGAACGCGGTGACCGGTTCTCCTTCTGTGCTGTATGCCTCCTCCTTCTCCCTGACGGGCAGCATCAGGAGAATTCCGAGGATCTCGATTCCCATGAGGAAGAGGAACGCTGCATGGAAACCTCCCACCAGATCTGCGGCGGGAAGCGTGTGGGCGGATGCATGTACAAGTTTCGGGCCAATCGCTGCGGTTGCGACGAGCATCACCAGGGCTACGCCAAGCGATGACCCCATGTTGGTCATCATCTTGATCAGGCCTGATGTCATACCCCGCTCTTTTTCCGGGGCTTCACCCATCACGGCACTGTTCAGTGGGGCATACGCAAAGCCGGAGCCTGCACCCAGCAGGAATAGGTAGACTGCGACGTGGCCGATACTCGAATCCACCCCCAGGGTAGAGATGAGCAAGAGGGCCAGGGCCCCAATAGCGAACCCGAGGATGATTGGCTTTTTCGTCCCGATAACATCGGAGATCCTGCCTGCGGGCATGGACGTGAGGATCATGCCGATGGGGAGGGCAAGCAGGACCGTGCCGGAGTTATCGGTGGAGAGGTGCTTGACCATCTCGAGGTAGAAAGGCATCAGTACCATGACACCTGCCATGGCCATCTGGATGAACATGACATTGAGGTTCTGGAGCGTGAACTGGCGGTTCGAAAAGAGGGCCAGGTTGATCAGCGGTTCTGGGGCCCGCCGTTCCCTGATCGCGAACAAGCCCCAGCACACCCCTGATGCCAGCAGCGCAGCGGCACCAATGACCCCGTCCGGGCCCTGCAGGGCGGTGAGACCGAAGATGAGGGTGCTCAGCGCAAGGAAGACCAGGACCACTCCCGGGATATCCAGCTTCGCTCCAGGGGCAACGGGACTTTTCCGGGGAAGGAAGTGGAGCCCCGCCAGGATAGCAAGGACCCCTACCGGGAGATTCACGTAAAAGATGAACCGCCACGAAAGGGCGCTCGTCAGGAAACCCCCGATGACAGGGCCGAGGGCAGCGCCGAGCATGGTGAACATAGCCACGATACCGAGTGCCTGGCCACGCAGGGAAGGGGAGAGGTAGGAGGTGACCATGACCGCCCCAAGAGCTGCGATTACGGCCCCCCCGATTGCCTGGAGCATCCGGGCGGCTATCAGCTCCGTGATCCCCGGGGCCAGCCCACAGAATGCCGATCCCAGGGTGAAGACCACGAAACCGGTGATGTAAACGGACCGGTAACCCTTCATATCGCCCAGCCTCGATGAGGCTAAGAGAAGGCTGACCAGGATGATCAGGTACGCATTGAGCACCCAGGAGGCTGTCACCGTGGAGACATCGAATGCCCGTGCAATTGACGGGAGCGCGATGTTCACGATGGTTGCATCCAGCCCGGCCATGAAGGACCCAAGACTGATCACGAGCACGATCATCAGGTCGAGGGGAGACATCTTCCCACGGGGACCAGTTTCTGCCATGTAAAGAGAGGAACTCTGCGAAAGTAAATAGCTGCTGAATCGCTCGTCATCCCTCCGTCTGCCAGGGATAGATACCAGTATCCTCGTCGCGGAATTGCCGGGCCGGTCCCTGCCAGCTTGGTCTGGCGTATTTCATCATATTTATAATATACAAGGATGACGTACCAGTATATCTGACAAACGGGGAGGTATATCGTGTCTGATACCAGGATTGTCATTGTAGAGGATGACCCCGTCATAGCCAACCTCATCGCCATCCGGGTCAGGAAAATGGGATACCTCGTGGCCGGGATATTCGCGACCGGTGAGGAGGCAATTGAGAAAGCAGAGGAATTGGGCCCGGACCTGATGATCATGGATATCAGGCTCAAGGGTGCCATGGATGGCGTCGAGACTGCCAATTCCCTCTATACACGGTATTCCATACCTTCGGTCTACCTCACCGGGGATCTCGATCCCGTAACATTCGACAGAGCCAAAAAGACATTTGACTGCCACTTCCTGCAAAAACCATTCACGGATTCGGATCTCTCCATCGCGATTGAACTGACACAGTACAAGCACCGGTTCACCCAGAACCTGAAAAAGGGGCAGGAGCACTACTCGGCGATACTCCGGTCTCTGACCGGGGGTGTCATTGCCAGCGACATGAATGGGCAGATCACCTTCATCAACCCGGCTGCAGAGGTTCTCGTCAGAAGGCTGCCCGGGTTGACTGAGATATCACATCTCGATGATCTGGTAACCCTGGTGGATGTGAAGGGGGGGCCCTTCAGTGATTCCTGTCGTGCGGTGATCCGGGAGGGGAAGGTCCTGGACATCCCTGGAGATGTTGTCCTGCTCTCAAAGGATAGTTCGCCGTTACCGGTCAGGGGTAGTATCTCCCCGCTCTGTGAACAGGATGACATGATATCCGGGCTGGTTATTTTCATCACCCGCACGTAACTGTCAATTCAGTCCTTCATCCATCCCATTTTCCCGGTATATCTTTCGGCAAACGAATCGATGATGAGCCCGCCGGGCACTCATATGAGGTGCGGGCAAATCGAAAAGGCATGGCCGCTCATC
>DUGL01000071.1:0-6587 GCA_013331415.1 Methanoregulaceae archaeon
AACGACCACCGCCACGACACCACCACCAACGACCGGCTCGGTGAACGTCCAGTCGACCCCGGCAGCCGCGAACGTGTTCCTTGATAGTACGCTTGTAGGCCTCACGCCAGTCACCATATCGGGCGTAGCACCCGGTTCGCATACAGTGAGGATAGAGAAGACCGGGTATGAACCGTACCAGATGACGGCGAGTGTATCTGCCGGAGCTACCACCCTGGTCAGTGCTGCCCTCACCCCGATTCCGGACCCCACGACCGGCTCGGTGAATATCCAGTCGACCCCGGCAGGCGCAAACGTGTTCCTTGACGGCACGCTGGTCGGCCTCACCCCGGTTCTGGTCTCCGGTATCACCCCCGGCTCTCACCAGGTGGCAGTCGAGCTGACCGGGTATGTGCCGTTCCAGGCGACAACGAGCGTATCTGCCGGTGCCACCACCGTGGTGAGCGCCGTGCTCACCCCCGGGCCCACCCCGACAGCCACGACGCCAACCCCCACGCCGACACCCACAGCAACGACCACGACGCCGACCCCCACCCCCACGGTAACCTCTGCTGGCGCAGGAACGCTCTACATCCGCTCCTCTCCCTTCGGAGCCCGGGTCCTCGTGGACGATGTCTACCGGGGCCTGACCCCGCTCCTCCTCCCGAATGTACCTGCCGGAACCCGACAGGTTACCCTTGAGAAGGCCGGATACCTGACAAAGACGTTCCCGGTCACCATCCCGGTCGGTGGACTAACTGCACCACCCCTGGTGTTCCTGGAACGGGGTACATCACCGACCACGCCCCCGACCACGATCCCGACAACGGGACCAACGACCATCCCCACGACATCGCCGACCACCATGCCGACCACCACCAGTCCCTTCCCCGGGGTTACCACCGGCACCCTCATCGTCTACAGCATGCCGTTTGGCTGCTCGGTATACGTCGATGATGTCTACCGGGGCCTCTCCCCAGCAATAATCAGAAATATCGCTCCGGGACAACATCTCATCCGGATCACCTTCCCGGGATACCAGGACGAGGTGCGGACTGTCCAGGTCACCGCAGGGAAATGGACAACGGTAACGGCAGTGCTGATCCCTGACATCAGCCCGCTGGTATCTGTGTTCCAGTAAATAACGAATATTCCTTTTTTCAGATTGCTAACGTTGCCTTACCTATCGGCGAGCATCCCTGCGTACCTGCACTGGCCGAAGGATATACAGCCGTCACCGAGCGGGTACTCTGCATTGATCAGCATATCGAGTCCTGCCTGCTGCACCTCGCATGCGATGGTCTCCCGTATCATCCGGTTATAGGCAACACCCCCGGAAAGGACGACCAGCTGGTAGTCCCGGTCCCGGGCAGCGTGGATGGCGAGTCCGGCGATGCCCCGGGCCAGGTTGTACTGGAAGGATGCAGCGATATCAGAGATCCGGCCTTCGTCAGCGCCTCCTCGTGACAAATACTCCCGGAGTGCCTGCTTACAGAGGAGGCGTGTTGAGAGGACTTCACGGGCGCCGTCCCGGGTATACGGGAGATCCCATGGCTGCGGCCGGCCGATGGCGGCAGCAGATTCGAGTTTCATCGCCGGCTCCCCGTCATACGTCTTCTCCCGGCAGATGCCGAGCAGGGCGGAGACAGCATCAAGGACCCTGCCTGTGCTGCTCGTCTTCGCTACGTTGAGGCTTTTCGCCAGCTGGGTCTCGAGTACCGCCAGCTCCATCTCAGTCCATCCCCGGGAGAGGAGGAGATCCTGCACCTCAGCCCCGGGAAGGATACCGAACAGCATCCGCTCCGGGTAGGTCGTGGCAAGGTCTCCCCCCGGCATGGGGACGACCTCGAGGTGGGCTGCCCGTTCATAGTCCGGGACCTGCCCGGCGAACACCTCCCCGCCCCAGGCCGTGCCATCGTCACCGTACCCTACCCCGTCGATGGTGATCCCGATGCAGGGATCAGCAGTCGCTGCCGCGATGTGTGCCCGGTGGTGCTGGACCGGGACCAGGGTTGCATCACCTGCTTCTGCCAGCTCGCGGGCATACCGCGTGGAGAGGAACTGTGGATGGGCATCGTGCGCAATGATGTCGTACTCTGCTCCGAGGAGTCCCCCGATCGTGGCAATGGTCTCCTCCATGTACGCAAAAGTCCCCGGGTTCCGGACATTGCCGATGTGCGGGGACGTGGTCGCAAACCCGTCGCGGTAGATGGTAATATTGGCATTCAGTTCCGGACCAACCCCGAGGATCGTCCTCCCGCCAAGGTCAAGCGGGGTTCGCTTTGGGGCCAGGCCGCGGGAGAGCCGGATGATGTACCCGTCCCGGATAACCGAATCATCGCACCGGTTCACGATACTGCGGTTGTGGGTCAGGAAAAAGTCTACGTTATGGCCGAGACGGGCCATTGCCTGATCGATCTCCGTGATCATCGGATAGCCCGGCATATTGGCGCTGGTCATTACGAGCAGCGGGTGGGAAAGATGCGAGAAGAGGAGGTGGTGGAGGCCGGTATACGGGAACATGCACCCGATGGTGTGCAGGTTGCTGATAGCCGCGTGTGCCGTCGGGTCACGTTTCCCGACCGCGACAATCGGCCGCCACGGGCTCTCGAGCAGGAGCCGTTCTGCGCGAGAGACCGTTGCGATGCGGTCGATATGTCCCGGCCTGATCATGATTGCAAACGGCTGTTCCGATCTCCCGAGTCTCCCCTTCAGGACGCCTGCCGATTCCTCGATACATGCGATATGAAAGCCGCCGATACCGCGGATGGCAACAATGGACCCGCTGTCAAGGAGATGTGCCGTCTCCTGTATCACATCGCTGCAATCCATGGTGTTTCCCTTGGGATCGAGCAACCGGAGACGGGGCCCGCACCGCGCACAGGCAATGGTCTGGGCATGATGCCTCCTGCATGACGGGTCGGAATATTCTCTCCCGCAATCAGGACACACACGGAACTGATCCATGGACGTGTGCTCACGGTCGTACGGGAGGCTCCGGATGATACTGTAGCGGGGACCACAGTTTACACATGAGGTCGCCCAGTAGCCGTCATAGCGCCCGCCAGTACAGGTAATATCCCCAAGACACTGGTCACAGGTTGCGATATCCGGGGGGATCATCCCCGAGAGCGTGCCAGACCCGCTTGGAAGTATGGCAAAATCGTAAGGGATCGGACCATCCCACGGGGTTACCGCAAAATGGTCGATACGGGCGAGTGGCGGACCTGCCCGGACCGCGGTAAGGAACTCTTCAAATAATTTTCCCTTTGCACAGATCTCCACTTCACTGCCCAGGTTTTTTACCCACCCGGACATACCGTACTCCTGTGCCCGGGCATACACAAAAGGACGGAAACCCACGCCCTGGACGATTCCACGGATGATGATTCTTCCGCTCTGGCGCATCGGATTCCTACAAAACTTTATGGATTTCCTGCGCCATATAATAATTGGGTTTTACTCGTGTCCGGCCATATCAGGATAGTTAATGATCCGGTGGAATTGGTCCCCCTTCTCATTACCTTCAACAACTCCTGCTACAAACAGGTCTATGACCTCCTCAACAAGTCATGGATGACGGAGAAGGAGTTGTCTGAGATTATCAGGGATGAGGAGGGTATCAGTCACTGCATCACCATCCTGAAGAAGGGAAATCTCATTGAAGAGCAGTGGCGGATGCCGGATCCGGGGGAGCGGCCGGTCAGGGAGTTCCGGGCAACCTACAATAAGTTCAGGGCCAGTTTTCAGTGTAACCTGTCAGACCTCTCTGATCTCCTCTACATCGCTGTCTCCAATGACGAGCAACTGCGGTTGATGGTGGAGAAGGTGGAGGCGGAGCTCTCGAGCGGCAATGGCTCGATCAATGATATCGCCCGCAAATTCGGTGTCAGCCCGACATTTATCAAGGGTCTCGCCAAGCGTATCCCCCATCTGGATGTGAAAGGCCAGGGGCTGGTGCTGCTTGACAGAAGCCAGTGACGACCCCCTCTCATCTATTCTCCGGAGCAAGAGGGAAGTCACCCGGCTCCAGATCCTTGTCGAGATTGCCGAGCACCAGCCGGCAATCCGTCAGCAGGAGATCGCCGGGAAACTCGGGGTGACGCCGCAGGCGGTATCCGAGTACATTCGCGAGCTCGTCGATGATGGTATGGTAGCCGCTCATGGAAGGGGCAGGTACGATGTCACCCGGACCGGGATCGAATGGGTCCTCTCCCATGCCGAGGCGCTGGAATCGTACGCCCGGCATATACGGCGGGATATCATCCAGCAGGTCTCCACCTGGACGGCACTGGCCGCGCACGACCTGAAAGAGGGGGACGAGGTGGGGGTGTACATGCAGGACGGGTTCCTGTATGCCGCAATTGGGCTCCGGAGTGCGAACGGGGTCGTCGTGATAGATGCCCGGAAGGGCGAGGATACCGGAGTTACCCGGCTCTCCGGCATCATTGATCACACGGAAGGCATGATCCATGTCTGCAAGGTGCCACGGGTCCAGCGGGGAGGGTCCCGGATGGTGAACCGCGACCTGCTCCGTGGTGTGACCGGACAGTCCGGAATGGTAGCCGCTGTCGGCCTCGAAGCATACGTAGCTCTCGTCAAGGCAGGGCGGATACCCGACATGTTTTTCGGTTCCCGGGAAGGGGCTATTGAAGCGGCATTCCATGGTATCGATTGCGCCATCTTCATTGTGGACGAGGAGTTCACCGACTTCCTGAAGAGGCTGGAGGGTGTCGGCCTCTCCTATACCATCCATGACCTGGTCACGGCATGAGGATCATCATCCATCCCCAGAAAGGGAACTATAAGATCCTTTTCCTCGATCATCACAGTATCAGGGGAACCGCATTTGCCGGGATCACAGACACGCCGAAAGGTCCCCGCCCCGTCCAGTACCGGCTCAAATGGGGGAGCCGTCAGCAGTACCGAAACACTCCGACAAAAGATCTCATCGCCTCGCTCCGGAAGGCCGAGGTCCTCATCACCCGGCGTGATCCGCTCTTTGAATCATTTCTTGCCGGCTTCCAGGTCCCGTTCTCGCTCGTGAAGCTCTGCCGCGTCTGTCTCCTTGAAGACCGGATCACCCCGCTTGACGAGAAGACCGCTGTCCGGTACCGGGGATCGGAATCGATCTGCATGGACTGTGCAAAGCGTGAGCTCCGCCGCGAGCTGGCGCACATGGGGCGGATGGGACGCCAGTCGATGTCCCACATGGAGGAGCTGCTCAGGAACTACCGGGACATCGACCGGGTGCTCGCGAGCATCCAGCCCGAGCAGATCCGGATGGCCCAGACCCTGTTTGACCGGCTCGAGGCGCACCCCGTCCAGCAGACACAACGCCTCGAGGAACTCCCGCTCCCCCGTGCATTCATCGATGCGGCAGGGGTAGAGTCCCTGATGCCCGCCCAGCAGATGGCGGTTGATGCAGGGCTGCTCTATGGGAAAGATCTCCTCGTCGTTTCAGCGACCGCGAGCGGGAAGACCTTCATCGGGGAGATGGCAGGGGTAAAGAACCTGGTCGAGGGGAGGGGCCAGTTCCTCTTCCTCGTCCCGCTTGTGGCGCTGGCCGTCCAGAAGTACCAGCGGTTCGAGGAGCGGTACGGCAGGATTGCCGATGTGGGGATCATGATCGGGAAGAGCAGGATCAACCTCCCCGAGAACCGCCCGGTCGGGGACCGGAACACCGGGGCGCCGATCATCGTGGGGACCTACGAAGGGACCGATCACCTGATCCGGACCGGCGCCCAGCTCCGCCAGATCGGGACCGTGGTGATCGATGAGATCCAGATGCTCGAAGACCCTGACCGCGGCCATCGGCTCGACGGGCTGATCGCACGGCTCAAGTACGTAGCGCCAAAAGCCCAGTTCCTCTACCTCTCGGCAACTATCGGCATGCCGAAACTCCTCGCAAAGAAGCTCGGGGCCACCCTCGTCCGGTATGACGATCGCCCTGTCTCACTCGAGCGATACCTGATGTTCCTCGAGCACAAGCAGAAGATCCCGACCATCAAGAAGCTCTGCGAGGAGGAATACACCCATGTCTCGACCAGGGGGTTCCATGGCCAGAGCATCATCTTCTCCCATTCCCGGGCACGGTGCCATGTCATCGCCGAGGCACTTGGCCCGAAGTATGCCGCCTACCACGCCGGTCTCACCTCGCAGGAGCGGCGCGAGGTGGAAGGGAAGTTTCTTGGGGGAAAACTGAAAGCGGTCGTCACCACGGCGGCACTTGGTGCCGGGGTAGACTTCCCTGCCTCCCAGGTGGTCTTTGACTCCCTCGCCATGGGCATCTCGTGGCTCTCGGTGCAGGAGTTCAACCAGATGGCCGGACGCGCCGGGAGACCTGATTTCCATGACCTGGGGAAGGTGGTGATCCTTGCAGAACCGGGGGGCACCTATGCCCGGGGGTCGTCATTTACCGAAGAGGAGGTGGCGATGCGGCTCCTCAAGGGAGAGATGGAAGAGGTGGCCCCGGAGCATGACCTTGAGCAGAGCTCGGAGGAGTTCGTTGCCAATGCCGTGGTCTGCAGGGGTGATGAACGGGCACTCGCACAGATCGGCGAGACCATGGTCGGGACGATAGAGCCCGTCCTTCCCGTCCTCCTGGA
>DUGL01000071.1:6615-7141 GCA_013331415.1 Methanoregulaceae archaeon
GAGCGGCTCTCGGAGATCCTGGCACTGACCGATGCCCACGCGGACCCGGTTGAAATCCTCACCGAACTGGAATGTTCACGGCCAGAGGAAAAAACCCGGGAGAAGAAGAAGGAGAAGACGAAGAGGACCAGCCCGCGATCCTAGGGGAGTCTTTCTTCGAGCAGTGAGCGGATTGCTACGACCTCTGCGAGTATCTTCTCATCAACGGATACGCCCGTTCCCTCCGGAGCCCGGTGTACGCCACCCCCGGCCTGCATCTGCTCCCTGATGAACTGCCGGACCGGCTCCGGCTCCCGCAGGCCATCGATCTTCAGCTCTGCTGTCGATGCAGAACCAACAGAATACCCTGCGGTCTGCACTTTCAGCTGAGAGAGCCCGAAGAAGCGTGATAGCGGGCCCTGCATGATATCCATGTTCGTGATACGGTGGTAGGGGACGATACCGGTCTGGCGGAACCATACCCCCCGCTCCCATGCGATCTCAAACCGGGTGAACCGGTAGCGGATGGTCCGGTAGTATGCCCCGG
>DUGL01000071.1:7222-8486 GCA_013331415.1 Methanoregulaceae archaeon
TACAGGGCGCGGAGGTTTCGCTCAGGCAGAACTTCCAGCACCACTTCCAGCTGGTCACCAGGCGTCATGACAGAGTATGGGCGCGGGAATACTAAACGTTTTATGGCGGAAAAAACCCGGGATCCATGGCATCAGTCCTCCCGGACGATATCGCAGACAAAGCGATCATAGATGATGTCCCGGGTGTTTTCAAAGACCCGTGCGCCTGCTCCCCATTGCCCCACCCAGGAGCAGATGAGATCAGCTTCGCGCCTGGTCCCGACCGTGATGAGGCAGCGGTCCGTGAGCGTGACCAGCTCCCCGGTGATCGTCTCCCACATCCCGGCATTGAAATCATGGATCTCCCCGAACATGCAGCCCATGCCCATGTCGCAGTGACCGGTGTAGTCACGGATGAGCGTGGCATCGATGCACATCGTATCTTCCGGGATCAGGCGACCGGTAGAGAGCCCGAGCGACAGGAGTGACGGGTCGTTGTCGCAGGAGAGCGGGCGAAATCCCCGTTCCCGGAGGACGAGCGAGCCGACACCTGAGCCGCAGCCGCAGTCAATGCAGGAACGACCTCCCCCCTCCCCCCAGACCTCGGCAATGAGCGAGTCGACCATCCCGATCCGGGCAGGGTTCAGGTCTTCGAGCGCGGGAGTGACCTGTCCGGCTATCTCCCTGCTGAAACAGCCACGTACCGCTGCTTCCCACAGGGACCGTTCCTCCTGGTAGATATCCCCGCCAAGCTCCTCGAAACGGGTGATCAGGGCTGCTGTCGGGGGACGGAGCTGGAAGCAGCCGGCCACCCAGGTGCTGTCGGGAGTATGCACGGCCATGCAGAGCGGGTCCGATTCTTCATCGATGAGGAGCCGGCCCTGGTCCCCCGGGAGTTCTGTAAGGGCGGCGGTGAACCGTTCGTCAGGGAGATCTGCAAATGACGGTTCGATGAACCAGACCTCATCGAGGTCGAGAATCTCTGCAGGACCTAGTGATGGCCTTTCTGTGCTCATCGTATCAGGCCCCGTACTTCTTTGCCCGGTTAATCAGGTCGCAGATGATCGGCATCAGCGACCGGCCGGATATCCGGTTGAGCCCGCCCTGTGCACAGGAGACCTCATCAAAGTGCAGTACTGCATCGGTCCGCACCCCGTCACCCCGTATCACCAGCGGTACCGGATCGGCACTATGGTCCCGGATGGCACACGGGGTACTGTGGTCAGCGCAGATGACGATCAGGCATCCTTCAAGATCGAGAAATGGCGCGAGAGCAGCATCAATC
>DUGL01000167.1 GCA_013331415.1 Methanoregulaceae archaeon
ACCCGTTCCGGATCTCGTCGTAGACAGCCTCTGCCAGTTCCGTCCAGATGGCGGGGGTCATATTCTCGGAGAGGATGGTGTACAGTTTCCGTGCCCGGTAGTGGCCGAGCGTAACGAGCCGGGGGATTGCGCGCAGGATATCCTCGGCATCGAACTGGCTCGTCACCGCACCGGTCCGGTAATCGATCCGGCTCGCGATCGTCCCCCCGGTACTGACGATCGAGAGCCCGGGGAGCGTATCGTCCTGGGTCACCCGTAACGATGCTACAGGAGTACCCTCAGGACGGGAGAGCCCCCGTATCGCAGCCGGATCTATCCCGATGTTGTAGCCGCTGTCCAGTTTTACGACCGCCATGCCTTCGTACCCGGTAATATAGGTGCCCCGGCGCTCCCCGGATCCGTGGCCGAAGAGGACGCTGTCGCCGGACTGGAATTCACTGCTCACGGGAGATCCTCCGTGCATCCCGTATCAGGGCACCGATGCTCTCCCGTACAGATTCAGCCACCCGCTCCTGCGCCTCCCTATCAGCGGCAAGCTTCGTTCTTCGCTCTTCGATTGCAGCCCGGACGATTGCCGGTGCCGGGCTCCCGGTCGCTTTCTTCTGGTCCAGGCTTTTCCTGACATCGAGTGCGACCCTGATCTCCTCATCGGTGAGCCCTCTCTTCGAGAGGCTTGACCCGGTAATCTCAACGGCGGCATCATCGAGAGCAGAGAGCGCAAGGCTTCCATTCCTGGCCGCCCGTCCCACGATACTGTGCGCTGTACGGAATGGCAGGTCATACGTGCGGACCAGCATGTCCGCGAGATCGGTCGCGGTAGAGAGGCCCTTCCCTGCCTCCTCCTCCATCCGCACGGGGTCAAAGGTCGCGGTGGCGAGCATCCCGGCAAGGAGGCTCGTGCTCTGCTTTGCGTCCCGGACGCCCCGCCAGAGGGCCGGGGTAAGTTCCTGGAGGTCGCGGTTGTAACTCATGGGGAGCCCTTTCACCGTGGTGAAGGCAGCCGTGCAGGCCCCGAGGACCGATGCGGCCTTGGCACGCATGATCTCGGCCGTGTCCGGATTTTTCTTCTGGGGCATGATCGAGCTCGTTGAACAGAAGGAATCGTCGAGGGTGACGAACCGGACGAACGAGGAGGTCCAGAGCACCAGTTCCTCGCACAGCCTGCTCACCCCCGTCATCATGATAGCGAGGTCAGCAAGGACTTCGAGGGCGAAATCTCGGGAGGCAACCGCGTCCATGGTATTTTCAATCACCCCGTCAAATCCCAGGAGTGAAGCGGTATATTCCCGGTTGATAGGATACCCGGTCGATGCAAATGCGGCAGCACCGAGCGGGGAACAGTTGACCCGCGCAAATGCCCCGGTGAGACGAGCAGCGTCCCGGGAGAACATCTGCTCGTACGCGAGCATATGGTGGGCAAGCGTGGTTGGCTGGGCATGCTGGAGGTGCGTGAACCCGGGCATCACCGTCTCCCGGTGCTCATCGGCAATGGCGAGGAGCGCCTCGCGCAGCCGCCCGAGGATGGCGAGTTGCCGGAGCAGGTCTTCCCGTAGCCGGATCCTGATACACGCGGCAACTTCATCATTCCTGGATCTCCCCATGTGCATGCGTCCGCCCACGTCCTCCCCCAGGGTCGCCACCAGGTGGGCTTCGATCCCGGCATGCACATCCTCGAACCGGTCATCAAACGCTGATTCCGGGATGCCGTCGTCATAGAGGGCAAGGAGGGCAGAGAGGAGCCCGCATGCAGTTTCCGAATCGAGGATCCGCTGTTTTGCAAGCATCATGACATGCGCAATATCGACAAGGATATCGGCATCGGCAATGTGGCGGTCCGCCATCATCGAGGAGAGGAAGTGCATCATCTCCCCAGACCGTTCCCCTGCCAGGCGCCCTCTCCGAACCACGTCGTTTGGCATCCGTTTACAACCTCTGGTACGACTGGGACGCGAAAAAAGATTAAAGCCATGCCTTGCGGGCAGCAAGCTCGATGGCACGCTGCACCGATTCGCGCGGGATGATGGTTGCGACCGGGATATGGACGAGCTGCTCGATGACGCTTGAGACAATCGGGGCACAGACGATAGCAGTTGCACCCTCCCGCTCGGCCCGGACTGCAGCGACAATAGCATCCTCCATGGTATATACCGGGTACTCGCGGACCCGGATCCGGTGTCCGTCCACCTCTGCATTTCGCTCCTGGACCGTATCCAGGACCGGGCGGGCAGCGATCAGGCCGATGAACTCCCCTTCACCCGAGCGTTCAAACTGGCGGAGTGCATGCACGACCGACCGGAGCGTTGAGAGGTTCGGTGACCGCTGGCCGTGGAGGATCTTGTAGAGCGAACTCTGGGCAATCCCGCTCTTCTCCGAAAGTTCACGCACACTGATCCTCAGGTCATTCTTCATGATCTGGTTCAACGCCCGGACAAACTCCTGGTCAGAGAGGAGGGCTGCGCGCATGAGACGATTGATCGGGTCGGTGAGTACCATGGTAATGTACAGAAAGGATAATTCGTCTCATTCTATATCACTCTTGTCCACAAATGCTTTCCGGGGTGGCTTGTTTCTGGACTTAAAAAGATATATTACCCCATAATAGTCTAATTATTCATAAAAATTATTACAATTGTCCAATAATTTTGGCTCAATAAGAGAATTTATACTGTACGACCTCCACCTACTACGTATGAAGTTTTCACTGCAGGTTATTCTTGCCGCCCTCGTTGCCATCGGCCTGGTCATTGCCGGATGCACCACCCCGGGCACATCTCCGGAGAACGAAGTCTCAATCATCTATACCCGGGGAACCGGGCCAATGCCGACACTCCTCGCAACCGACCAGATTGACGGATACATTGCATGGCAGCCGTTCGTTGAGGTAGCACCTCTTGCCGGTATCGGGAAGGTCCTCGTGTACTCGGGCGATCTCCCCCCGGAGGGGAAATGGGAGAACCACCCCTGCTGCGTGTTTGCTGCCCGGCAGGACGCGATCGAGAACAATCCTGACCTGACGAACGCCCTGACCGCAGCCCTGGTCCTCTCGACCCGGTATATCGAAGAGAATCCGGATGAGAGTGCTGAGATCGTTGCCGACTGGCTGGCCGGGAAGGGCAATTTCACGTACGGGGACATTTCTGTCTCATCTGTCGAGGTACTCAAACGTGCCTTCCCGACGGTGAGGTTCGTCAATGACCCGACAGACGAATGGAAGATCGATCAACTTGAGTTTGTGTACGCGCAGCGCGAACTGGGGCTCCTTACCGGGTCACTCCTGAACAGCACGGACCAGGAATCCCTGGACCTCCTCTTTGACAGCAGCCCGTACGATGCTGCGGCGGCCATGATCGCATCAGGGGCCATCACCACGCCTCCCGCCAACGCACGCCAGGTCGGGGTCGGGTACCTTTTGTCCGACCACCATGCCGCGCTCTTTGTTGCCGTCAAGAACTGGCAGTACTTTGAAGAGACCTATGGCATCGCGATTAAACCCCGCGACCTGACCGCGTCCCGCCCGGAGATCGCTGACCTGGTCGTGAACGGGCAGCCTGTTGCCGAGCTGAAACTGATCTCTGCCGATGCGGGCCCGCAGCTGATGCAGCTCGCCGCAACAAATACCGTTGCCTACGCGCTGGTCGGAAACCCTCCGGCAATCGCAGCGATCGATAAGAACACACCGATAAAAATCATCATGGCCGTGAACCTGGAAGGGTCCGGCGTGGTGATCGCTGATGATGCTCCTGCAGATGACTGGGAGAGCTTCGTGGAGTGGGCAAAGAGCCGCTCTGCACAGGGTAAACCCGTGATCATTGCCGCACCGGGCAAAGGATCGATCCAGGATGTCCTGATCCGCTCTGCCCTTGAAGAGAGTGGTTTATCAGTCAGGGAAGGATAACCTTTCAGGATTATGAGGAGCCCTCTCTTCACCCTGCTCCTCCCTGTCCTTCTCATTTCAGGATGGGAGGTTGCAGCGCACGTCATTGCGAACCCGTTCGTACTCCCCTCTCTAACGACCGTTGTCCCTATCCTTCTCCACCCGTTCTCACCTGCCTATACGCTCGGGAGCGGGAGTCTCATTGACAATGCCCTCACGAGCCTGTACCGGGTCGCAATCGGGTTTCTCCTTGCAGCCCTGGTTGCCATACCGCTCGGGATAGGGATGGGTCGATCCCGCTTCATGCAGGATTTTCTTGACAGCACGATCGAGCTCCTCCGGCCCATCCCACCCCTTGCATGGGTCCCCCTCGCCCTCGCCTGGTTCAAGATAGGACTGGCCTCAATCACCTTCATCATCCTGATCGGTGCGTTCTTCCCCATCCTCCTGAATACTATCGACGGGGTGAAATCGGTCAAGAAGACCTGGGTTGAGGTTGCTGAGACACTCGGTGCCCGGGAGCGGAACGTGCTTTTGAAGGTGATCCTTCCGGGATCTGCGCCGACCATCTGGACCGGTCTCCGGGTCGGTTTCGGGATCGCGTGGATGTGCCTGGTCGCTGCCGAATGGCTCCCGGGAACCACCCGGGGCCTCGGGTATCTCATCCTCCATGCCTACAACTTCGGGCAGACCAACCTGATCATTGCCGGGATGGTGGTGATCGGGGTTATCGGCATCCTGATCGACCAGGTGTTCCGGGCAGGGGAGCGGAAATGGTTCTCATGGAGGGCGCTCGAACGATGACACACCCCAGCGGGCAGGGCAGGGTGAGCCTGCCATGACCCTTGAGATCCGTAACCTCGTAAAGGAGTTCCCCGTTCCCGGGCAGGAGCCCATCCGGGCCCTGTCCGGCATCTCGCTCTCGCTTCCTCCCCAGGAGTTCGTCTCGGTGCTCGGCCCTTCCGGGTGCGGGAAGACCACGCTGCTCCGGATCGTTGCCGGTCTTGAAGAGGCAACTACCGGGTCCATCGAATTAAACGGCGAGGTTGTCGATCGCCGGAGCTCCAAGATGGCCATGATTTTCCAGGAATATTCGCTCTATCCCTGGAGGACCGTCCTTGACAATGTCACATTCGGCCTCGAGATGCAGAGTGTCGGGAAGCACCCGGCACGAGAGGCAGCCATGAAGTACCTGCACCTCGTCGGCCTGGATGCTTTTGCCGATCGATACCCCTACGAACTCTCCGGCGGGATGCGGCAGCGGGTCGCGGTTGCCCGCGCCCTTGCCATCGAGCCCGAGATCCTCCTGATGGATGAGCCGTTCGGGGCACTCGATGCACAGACACGGAACATGCTCCAGAAGGAGCTGCTCGAGATATGGGAGAAGACCAAAAAGACCGTTCTCTTCGTGACCCACAGCGTTGACGAAGCGGTCTACCTCTCGGACCGCATCGTGGTGCTCACCGAGAGGCCGGGGCGTATCCGGGAGATCGTCGATTCTCCCCTCCCCCGGCCACGGGACAGGACCAGCCCGGAGTTCGCGCGGATACGCAGGCACGTCCTCGATCTCATCAGCGAGAGCGGCCAGCCAAAGGAAGATTTAAGAGTGCATCCCGCCTCTTTATAAAGAACCGATAGCAAAGAGGAGTGACCGACAGATGGTACGAAAACCAGCCAAAATGTACAGGAATCTGGCAAAGAAGGCATATACACGGAGGGAATACATGGGCGGAGTTCCCGGGAGCAAGATTGTCCAGTTCGATATGGGCAACCTCTCCCAGGAGTTCCCGCTCGAGCTGAACCTGATCGTGGAAGAGGCCTGCCAGATACGCCACACCGCGCTCGAAGCGGCACGCATCAGCATCAACCGCAAGCTGCTCAAGGAGGTCGGGAGGATGAATTTCCATCTCAAGATCCGTGTCTTCCCCCACCATGTGCTGCGCGAGAACAAGCAGGCTACCGGGGCCGGTGCCGACCGTGTCTCGGAAGGGATGCGGCTGGCGTTCGGCAAGGCGGTCGGGACCGCTGCGCGGGTCATGAAAGATCAGGTGGTCTTCACCACGTACACGTCACCCCAGTACATGGACAAGGCAAA
>DUGL01000163.1:0-6478 GCA_013331415.1 Methanoregulaceae archaeon
GTGCCTGGCACATCGATCTCGCTGGCAACTTTGCCACACAGGCGGGCTGGATCCTCCCGCCAGACAGGGATATCTTCCTTGTGGTCGATGAGAGGCGTCAGGTGGAAGAGGCGACACTCCAGTTGCACCGGGTCGGATTTGACCGTGTTTGCGGGTTCCTCCAGGGGGGACTCCTCGCATGGGGTATGGCTGCGCTGCCGATCAGCAGCATACCTGTTGTATTCGCTGAAGAAGCGAATACCCTGATAAAATCAGGCAGGGCAATCCTGATCGATGTCCGCTCAAAGGAGGAGTGGGAGGCAGGCCATGCAGCAGGGTCTCTCCATATCCCGTGGCATGATCTCAGAACACGGCATACCGAGCTCGATCCAGCACGGCAGTATATCGTCATGTGCCGGGGGGGTCAGCGAGCGAGCATTGCGGCAAGTATCCTCGCGATGCACGGTTTTGGCCGTATTTCCAACCTTGGCGGGGGATATACTGCATACCAGCGTGCCGGGTTCGTTCCCTGATGCAAGGAATTTTATCAGGGGGCCGCATTCCCCCTCTTAGTGGAGACCCAGCATGATCGCATGGTTCACTATGGCGACCTGGTCGCCCTACATCGTCGGTGCAGGGATCGGCGTCCTGATCTGGACGGCGTTCTTCCTCTCTGACCGGCCGCTCGGCTGTTCGACGGCGTATGCCAAGACCGCCGGGATGGTGGAGTCCGCAATCT
Source organism: Methanoregulaceae archaeon (assembly GCA_013331415.1). Classification (GTDB taxonomy): domain Archaea; phylum Halobacteriota; class Methanomicrobia; order Methanomicrobiales; family Methanospirillaceae; genus UBA9949; species UBA9949 sp10516u. The sequence continues at coordinate 719 of DUGL01000163.1, forward strand.
CCCGCGGAAAAGCTAAATCAATGCCGTACTACCAGAAGTTCACGCCAACCATCGACTGGCAGTCGATGCTCATCATTGGCGTCGTGCTCGGCGCGTTTCTCTCCGCGTACCTCTCCGGCACCTTCAAGGTCCTGATAGTTCCCCCTGTCTTTGCCGAGGCATTCGGGAATGTCCCGGTCTTTCGTTCAGCAGTGGCTCTTATTGGGGGGATCCTGATGGGGCTCGGAGCCCGCTGGGCGGGGGGGTGTACATCCGGGCACGGGATATCAGGGACACTGCAGCTCTCGGTTGCGAGCTGGGTTGCGGCAATCTGCTTCTTTGCCGGGGGAATCCTGGTCGCGGGCCTGATCTATGGATTCACGTTCCTGTGAGGAGGAGAACATGGCATTCGAACACCTCAGGGCAAACAACCGGGCCCAGATTCTCCTCGGGCTCTTCACCGGCATCGTCTTTGGATTTCTCCTCCAGAAAGGCGGGGTGACCGATTACGGTGTGATTATCGGCCAGCTCCTCCTCACCGACTTCACGGTCGTGCAGGTGATGCTGTCAGCTGTCCTTGTCGGCATGATCGGCATCTATGCGATGAAGAGAGGGGGTTTTGTCCGTCTCCACACCCGGGTAGGTTCAATCGGCGCAACGGTGATAGGGGGGCTTATATTCGGAGCAGGGTTTGCCATCCTTGGGTACTGCCCGGGAACCGCCGCGGGTGCGGTCGGATCGGGGGCGCTCGATGCTGCAATCGGTATGATCGGGATCGCACTTGGGGCCGGGATCTTTGCCCGGCTCTACCCACGCCTCGACCGATCGGTCCTCAACCGTGGGATCTTTCCAGCTGATACTATCCCGGATCTGGTGGGAGTCCGACCAGGGATTGTCGTGGTTGGTGTCGCGCTTCTGATCGCCGGGATCCTGTACCTGCTTACGGTTCTCGGGTTCTGACAGCTCGTACCCATGACAGGGAATGCACAGGGGGGCGATCCAAAACCCCCCTGTCCCTCCAGGGTATGGGGACAGGGCGGTATGACCGGGAATAGTTCCGCTGACCGCATCTTCTCCCCTGCGGGGGTTCCCCGACCCGCTCATTCTCCTCTCCCAGACGCATGCTCGCGCTGTCCGGATTATCATCAGAGCAATCTTCCCCCACCGGCTCATCATTCCCTGTGCCTCACGCTGTTTGCCATTCTTTCGAATTTTAAAAAAAACCGCGTGGGCACCCCACACTCCTCCCTTTTTCATTTGTACACGCATCCAGATCGCCGGAACCATCTGCGTAGAAGAACACCTGAGGGGGGGTCTCTCATACCCGGGATCAGGAGAAGACGGGTACTCCCGAAGCAGGCGATCCCGGAACGTGACCAGAGAGAGTAAACTATATGTCACTCGATAGACAATAGTTATACTCCTGCGAAGCGAGGTGGGGTAGTCAGGATATCCCGACGGGCTCATAACCCGTAGATCGATGGTTCAAATCCATCCCTCGCTACTTTTCTTTCCTGCATGCCAGTAATCTGCCCCTGAAAAATATGAGATGTTACTCGAAAACCTCGAGCTTGGTCTGGTAGGTCCCATCGAGAAAGTCGATACCCGGGGATTGTGATGACTCTCCCTGGATGGGAACCGGATAGCATCCTGTCAGGCACCCGGTGCAGAGGTGTTTCTTCTCGATACCGATCGATTCCACGAGAGCGTCCAGGGAGATATGATGGAGTGTGCTCGCCGTGATCCGTTTTCGTACCTCCTCATCATCCCGCTCGTTTGCGATCAACTCCTCCCGGGTCGGGAGATCGACCCCGAGGTAGCAGGGTGCCTTGATTGCTGGTGACCCTATCCGGACATGCACCGCCTCAGCCCCGGCATCCCGTACGATGCCGATAATCCTGCGGGATGTTGTCCCGCGCACAATACTGTCATCAACGAGCACCACGGACTTTCCTGCCAGGTGCTCCCTGATCGGGTTCAATTTCATCCTGACCGCCAGCTCGCGCTCGGTCTGGGAGGGCATGATGAATGTTCTCCCCATATACCGGTTCTTCATCAGGCTCTCGACGAACGGAATATGGGATGCCTGGGAATACCCTATTGCATACGCTGTCCCGGAATCGGGAACCGGGCAGACCGAGTCTGAATCAACCGGCGCCTCCTCATGGAGTTTTCTCCCGATATTCCGCCGCACATCGTAGACCAGCGCCCCGTCAAGTACCGCATCTGCCCGTGCAAAATAGATATACTCAAAGATGCAGTGTGCACGCCGATCAGCCACCGCTATCTGCATACTCCGCATCCCGTTCTCGTCAATGCAGATCAGTTCACCGGGTTTCACATCACGGAGCAGGGTTCCGCCGAGCGCATCAATTGCAACACTCTCTGATGCAATGATAAACCCCTTGCCGGTCTTCCCGAGGCACATGGGTTTTATACCGAGCGGGTCACGGAATCCATACAGGATGCCGTCGATCATCATGACAACAGAATAGGATCCCCGAAGGTTTCGCATAACCCGGTGTATCGCGTCCTCAATGCACCCCGAGCTGCAGATCTCGTCCGTGATCACCTTGGCAATCAGTTCGGTATCCGTTGTGGTGCAGAATATCTGGCCGCGGGATTCATAATCTTCCCTCAGCTCATCTGCATTGACGAGGTTCCCATTGTGGGCAATCGAGATGAGACGATTTCGGAAGAGAAAATTGAACGGTTGGGCGTTCTCAGGCCTGTTGGCCCCGGTCGTAGGATACCGGACATGGCCGATACCTACATTGCCCTCTAGCCCACGGAGGATGGCGGGATCGAACACCTCGGCGACAAGCCCCTGCCCCTTGTATTTGTGGAGTCGTGTGCCGTCAAAGGTGGAGATCCCTGCGCTCTCCTGTCCGCGGTGCTGGAGCGCATAGAGTGCATAGTAGAGGGAGAACGATATACCGCCAGCATCCCTGATGCCAACGATTCCGCACATGATCGCTCTCTAATGGGTAGGGATCTTTGGTCTCTTGTGTATCCAGTTGTACTTTCTCATCCGCGTGCTCTTCCCGAACCCGCAGGCAGAGCAGGTCCGGTGCCGCAGGTGGAAGGAGATGCTCCCACACCGTCTGCAGGCAATATGGACCGTGCCTGACCGTTTTCCCATTGATGGAGTGCCCTTTGACATCGCTTCTTACCTTCCGCACCAGTTATTCCATGGATGGAGAAATATATATCACATTGTCGCCGCGGACAATGAGCGTCCCAACGCTCCGGACCTCTTCGCCCTCAACCTCTTCTGCCTTGTCCAGCACAAGGTTCATGTGGACGTCATACCCCTGCAGTACACCCCGAAGTTCCCTGCCGCCCTTGAGGGAGACGATTACTGGCTGCCGGTTCAGCACCTGATCCAAAATATCCAACGGCCGCTTTGTCATGTGAAATCCCAGTGTTCCATCACTTTGGAGTAATATATGTGCGCAAGAGAGATACTTAAAACTTGGCGAGAGGCAAGGACTCGCCAGGGCCAGTACCTTTCTTCCTGCACTCAGGGTATGCCCCGCTGCCTGAAATGCTTTTTCATGGCAGGAAGAGAGATACCATGGGGACGCATGGCAAAGATAACAGGAAGGAAACGGCATAGCATCCGGAAAACACAGGCGGCCACCCTGTATGAAGCACTGCGTGCGCAGATAGGGGAATCGGCAGACCTCTTCCGGAGCGATCGGCTGGAACTCCTCACGACGAACTCCGGGTTTTCTCTCTACCTCATCGATAAAAAACTCCAGATCATGGAATCTGAACACGGCGTATTCCCGACCCTGCGGGGTCTCCTCGAACATCCTGTCCCCGGACGGCGGATTGTCGTTGACGCCGGCGCGGTCTCTTTCGTTGTGAATGGTGCTGATATTATGCGGCCGGGAATCGTTGCAGTGACCGATGATGTCCTGGCACAGCAGCTGGTCCAGGTGGTGGAAGAACGGCATGGGAAACCCCTCGCAATCGGGATTGCCCTCTATGATGCGGGGGAGATCAGGGAGAGGACAACCGGCAAGATGGTAAAAACAATCCACTATGTTGGCGACGACCTCTGGAATGTAGAGTTTTGAGATGCGGGTCCCTCCCGGGGATATCTGTCGTATCTCTGATGAGCGGCCACCAGAGCGCTCTTTTTGAATAGATACTATTAAATAAAAAATAAAAGACAACTTTTGCTATGGTAAAGTTTCTCGATTCGCTCCTGGGCAGGTCAACGCCTTCCACTGAGGACGACTATATGGACCTGGACCTCGAAGCCTTTGAAGAGGCAGAAGCATCCGCACCTGCGATGTTTGTGAAGATTGCTGTCCTCGGGGACATCAAGGAGAGCCCACGGATAAAAGACGAGATCTATAACGGGAACATCGTGATTGCTGACATCTCACGGCTCAAGATGGACAAGGTCATGTACGAACGGGTCCTCAAAGATCTCAAAGAGGTGGCCAAGGACGTGAACGGGGACATCATCGGGCTTGGAGACCAGCGGTACGTGGTCATCACCCCAAACTCGGTGAAGATCTCGCGTGATAAGATCAGCGGAGTCGAATAGGTGCGGGAGGTTTTACCGGGTCCGTGCCCTGTCTGCCAAGCCGAGATACAGTACCTGTACCAGACTGAGGAAATACCTTTTTTCTCCGAAATTCTGATCATCTCTACCGTATGCCCTTCCTGTGGCTATCGCCTGGCGGATACCCAGCTCCTCAGGAATGCTGAGCCGTCCCGCTGGGAGCTCCGGATCGAATACCCCGAAGATATGATGGTCCGGGTGATCAGGAGCACGAATGGTGCTATCTCGATCCCCGAACTCGGGGTCAGGATCGATCCCGGTCCTGCCTGTGAGGGCTTCATCTCAAATGTTGAAGGGGTGCTCGTCCGGGTAGATGGCGTCCTTTCAAATCTGCGCTCGTGGGCAGAGAGCGATGAGGAACGAGAACGAATAGACAACCTGAAAGAATCGATAGCCAGGATACAGGAAGGGCAACTCCCGGCAACCCTTGTTATTGAAGATCTCTCAGGGAACAGTGCAATCATCGCAGACCGTGCAACGGTCTGCAGGATCGAGGCTCTCGCAGAGGATCCTGACGAGGAACGTTAACCGGTTACCGGGAAGATCTCTCCACGGAGCCGGATACCCGGTTCTTCTGTTATCACACCGACCTGACGGGCATCAGGGATGATACTGGCGACAGCGGGGAGGGCTGACTCAGGGGCAATGACCGCATAGCCCATGCCCATATTGAACGTGCGGTACATCTCGTGCTCGCTGACCGATCCCGCATCACGGATCCACCCGAATATCTCCGGGGCCTTGAGCGGGCGGTCAAGCGAGAAACCCCATTTTGACAAGCGTAGGAGGTTGAGCAGCCCCCCACCGGTAATATGGCACATCCCTGATATCCGGGCACTCCGGCACACCGGTAGTATTTCTGAATAAATTCTCGTGGGGACCAGCAGTTCCTGCCCGACAGTTCTCCCGTTTCCGAGCCGTTCCTCCCAGGCATCCTGCTCATCCGCAACCCTGCGGGCGAGCGTAAGCCCGTTGCTGTGTATCCCTGATGAGGGTATCCCGATGATGCAGTCTCCGGGTTGTATATGCTCTCCCGTTACGATCCGGTCCTTTTTCTGAACGCCAAGACAGGTCCCGGCAAGGTCGAGGCCGTTCACAAGACCGCGGAGGGTTGCAGTCTCACCCCCGACAATATCGATATTGGCCAGCCGCGCACCATCGTTGAGTCCCATCCCAATCTGTGCCATCTTCTCAACCGA
>DUGL01000163.1:6485-12989 GCA_013331415.1 Methanoregulaceae archaeon
TTGACATTCATGGCGATGCAGTCGATCCCGACACTCCTCCAGTCACCCGCACGGTCAGCAACCAGCATCTTTGTCCCCACCCCGTCGACTGTCAGGGCGAGTGCGAAGTCCCCCCCGTCGATCAGACCGGCAAAATGACCGACACTGCCCATCATCGAGAACTCCCCTTTCCTCCGGTACGTGATTGCCTGGACAAGTGCCCGTATTCCAGCCGCCTCGTGGCTGATATCAACCCCGGCATCCCGGTAGGAGAGGGGCTCAGGCATGGTCCTCCTCGGATAACCTGTACTCGTCATGGAGGATCCGGACTGCCTTTGGCCCGTCCGCCTGCCTGACGACAAACGAGATATTCACCTCGGATGACCCCTGCGAGATCATCATCACGTTCACCCCGCCATTGCCGAGCGCGGTGAAGATCCGCCCCCCCGTCCCTTTCGCGCCGGCCATACCGGCCCCGATCACAGCGACGGCACAGGCATCCCGGTTGGACGAGACCTCCCTGACGAGGCCCTCTTTTACGAGTACAGACAGTGCATCGGTGGCGACAGCAAGCTGGCTCTCATCGATGATCAGGGAGATATTGGCCTCGCTTGACCCCTGCGAGATCATCATCACGTTCACTTCCGCATCTGCGAGTGCAGAGAAGATCGCCTTTGCTACACCCGGCCGCCCGATCATCTGTGCGCCGCAGATGGTGATCAGCGCCACCTTGTCGATGTAGGTGAGGGCTTTCACCACGCGGCTGTCATGTTTTTCACCCCGCACGATGGTGGTGCCGGGGTGGGAGGGATTGAACGTGTTCTTGACCCGGACAATGATGTTCTTCTTCATGGCCGGTTCAATCGAACGGGGGTGCATCACCTTTGCCCCGAAAAAGGAGAGTTCCATCACTTCGAGGTAGGATATGCTCCCGATCACCCGTGCATCAGGAATAACCCGGGGGTCTGAGGTCATGATGCCGTCCACGTCAGTCCAGATCCATATCTCATCCGCTTCAATGCCTGCGCCGATGATCGCGGCAGAGTAGTCAGATCCGCTCCTCCCCAGTGTCGTGATGATGCCCCTTCCCGTGCAGCCCATGAAGCCCATGATGACCGGAACAGTGTCAGTGAGCAGTGGCTGGACCCTGCTCCGGATTCGCATATCACTCTCCGGGAGTGCCATGGCCTCACCGTGGCCGGATGTGGTGAGAATACCTGCTTCACATCCGTCCATAACGATCGAGGGGATACCCCGCTCGCGAAATGCAGCAGATACAAGGATCGAGTTGAGACGTTCTCCATAGGTGATGATGTAATCGAGCGAGCGGGGAGTCAGTTCCCGCAGGTTGTGCACGGCGTTCAGGATATTATCGAGATCGCAGAGCTGCTCTTCGATCAGGATCCCCATATCGTCGGCATAGTTTGGTGCCACTTCTGAAAGGACACTCACGTGGCGGATACGCAGCGACTGGATGAACGGTTCAATGGTTGCAGCACTGCGGCTGTCCGCTATCTCGGTCGCGATGGCGATGAGCTGATCGGTTACCCCACGCTGGGCAGATACCACCACGGCGAGTTCATGCCCTCCCTCGTGGTACTCCTCNNGAAGTGCCGCCAAATTTCATTAAAAGTCTCATCCGGGCTCACACTGTCCTTTGCATCTATTTATGATACTATATGACGCAGGTACTAATAAGATGCGTTCTGATGGGGTGGACACGGCGCATGTGCTCGTGATCGGCAGCGGCGGGGCAGGTGTCCGTGCAGCGATAGAAGCAGCGGGGTACGGGGAGACGCTCCTCGTCTCAAAGACACTGGCCGGAAAAGGTGGCTGCACCACGATGGCAGAGGGAGGGTACAACGCTGTACTCCGGGAGGAGGACTCCTGCGAGATTCATTTCGAGGACACCCTGAAGGGGGGAGCATACCTGAATGACCGGGACCTTGTCCAGACACTGGTGCGGGAAGCCCCGGAGAGGATGGCAGATCTCCTGCGGTGGGGAGCTGTCTTTGACGTGACCGACTCCTGCGAGGTAGCCCAGCGACCATTCGGGGGCCAGCGGTTTCCCCGCACGTGTTACGCCGGGGACCGTACCGGGCATGAGATGATGGCAACGCTCATTGACCGGCTCGATGCTGCCGGTGCCCGGGTGGAAAACGAGGTCACCATTATCACCCTGTTGCAAGACGGTGAGCGGGTCAGCGGTGCCATCGGACTCGACAAATCCGGTGAGATGCGGATCATACTCGCTGACGCCACGGTGCTTGCGACCGGCGGGGGGACCCGGATCTATGATATCTCCACCAATTCATCGAGCGGAACGGGAGACGGCTATGCACTCGCGTATAAGGCGGGTGCGGAACTGATCGACATGGAGCAGGTACAGTTCCACCCGACCGGTGCCGTCTACCCCTACGATGCACGGGGCAGGCTGGTCACTGAAGCCGTTCGCGGCGAGGGAGGCATCCTGAAAAATTCACTCGGCGAGCGGTTCATGGGACGGTACGATCCCGAGCGGATGGAGTTGTCCACGCGGGACGTGGTTTCACGGGCCATTGCAACCGAGATTCTCGAGGGGAGAGGGACAGAGCACGGGGGAGTGTACCTGGACGTGACCCACCTCGAGAGAAAACAGATCGAGACGAAGCTCCCGGTGATGCTCGAGCAGTTCCTCAAGTTCGGCGTTGATATCAGGGAAGAGCCGATGGAGGTTGCCCCGACTGCCCACCATATCATGGGCGGGCTCCGGATCTCTCCTGAAGGACAGACCACGGTTCCCGGCCTCTATGCCTGTGGGGAAGTAACGGGAGGGGTTCACGGTGCAAACCGTCTTGGAGGAAACGCACTTGCCGATACCCAGGTGTTTGGGAAGCGGGCCGGTGAAGCGGCAGGGAGAGCGCAGGAGCGACGAAAAGAGGCAGACCAGGCAGTGATCAGCGCGGAAGAGAACCGAATCTCTGCGTTTTATGACGGTGATATCTCTCCCTCAACCGTGGTCCGCTCCCTCCGGACAGCGATGTGGGACGGGGCCGGGATATTCAGGACGGGTCCTGCCCTCGAAAAGACCCGGGAGATCATCATCCACCTCCTGATGCTCCGGCCCCGTGCGGCATCACCCGCAAACCTTGCCGAATGCTGCACTGTGCAGAATATGCTGGTGACTGCCTCCCTCGTTGTCCGCGGAGCGCTCCTCCGGAAGGAATCCCGCGGGGCCCATGTGCGACAGGACATTGTCCAGACGTGGGATATGCAGCACTCCCCGTATGGCCATACCTTCCTCTCGCGATCGCGTGAAGGGATAGAGACGGAGGTACAGGAATGAAAGACCTCGCAGTGAAAGTCTTCAGGTTCGACCCTGAATGCGATGAATCCCCGCACTACCAGACATACCTTGTCACGGTTAACGAAGGTGCGCGGGTGCTCCACGTGCTCCATGCTATCCATGATGATCATGACCCGACCCTCTCCTACCGGTACTGCTGCGGATCCGGGCAGTGCGGGAGCTGTGCGGTGCGGGTCAATGGCCAGCCCGTGCTCGCCTGCATGGAGGAGGCGCGGGATGGGAGCATCATCGAGCCGCTCGACCTGCCCGTGGTAAAGGACCTTGTCGTGGACATGGAGCCGTACCTGCGACAGATATCGTCCCTGGTTCCCGGGGAAGAGTTCCGGATGCCAACTGCTGAGGAAGTGGAAGAGATAAAACCGCTCCGGAGCTGCATCGAGTGTCTCGCCTGCGTCTCTGCATGCCCTGCACTGAAGGTTATCGATTTTGCCGGGCCTGCCGCAATGCGGGAAGAGATGCGCCTCGCTCTCGACCCGCGGGACAGCGGCGACCGGGTCACGGAAGCGGTACGGGATGGGCTCTTTACCTGCACCTCATGCCAGGCCTGCTGGAAGGTCTGCCCCAAGGATATCCAGATACCGGGGAAAGCCATCGAGAAGTTGCGGGCGCTTGCAAATAAGAAAGGTCTGACGCTCCCCCGGCACCAGGAGGTGTCCCAGTTGGTCAGGGAGACGGGAAGGAGCGTCACCCGCACAGAGCCCACCTTCATGGAGCAGGTCGGCGAGATCCTGGAGCCCTATGGACCTGTCAAGGCCACGGTTGGGTTCTTCGTGGGCTGCATGTACAACCAGCGCCTGCCCCAGACCGCGCATGACGCCATGGAGGTGCTGCGCCGGAACGGCATCCGGGTCATCATCCCCAAAGAGCAGGTCTGCTGTGGGTCACCCCTCATCAGGACCGGACAACTCGACGTTCTGGACACCCTGAAGAGGAGGAACATCGACGCCTTTGTCTTCAGGAATATCGACACCGTCCTCACCATGTGTGCTGGCTGCGGGTCCACCCTCAAGAACGACTACAAGACCCCCTTCCGGGTAGTGGATATCAACGAATTGCTGACCAGGTACGGGATTGAGCCCCCTGCCAGGCTCCCGTTGAAGGCTACCTACCACGACCCCTGCCACCTGATGAGGGGCCAGGGGATCCGTGACCTGCCACGGGAGCTGATCACCCAGGTGGTGGATCTGGTGGAGATGCCGTCCATCTGCTGCGGCTCCGGGGGAGGCGTCCGATCCGGGATTCCCGAAGAGGCGGCTGCCCTGGCAGAGATGCGCAGAGTGGAGATCGAGAAGACGGGTGCAGACATCGTGATCAGCTCCTGCCCCTTCTGCGAGTTCCACATCATGGAGCATACCGACCGACCGGTCAAGAACGTGACCACCCTCCTCCTGGAGGGCTACCGGGAAAAGGACCGGAAGAAGGCCTCACCAGAACCGTGTTGAACTGACCCGCATTCTCTCTTTTTTTAAGGAACTTCGTTCAAAGAAGGGTTATCCTCTGTCTGTTTGTACCTGTTCAGGTTGTTGAGGAGAGTACAACCCGGCTAACCACTCAAGATTGCTGCTTTCTCATCCTTTTAAGGAAGGGGGGGCGTCGCCCCCACAACCCCAACAGGATGAACGCCCCCGACCCCGAAAATACCGCGAGGGTTCTGCCCCCAATCCCGGGGCAACCATCCGGTCTCCACGTATCCCGTGTTCCATGAAAAAGTGGGCGCCCCCGCGAGCGGTTCAGTGACTGGATTGAAAAATCTGATGCTTCTTCATGGCAGGGCTGAACGGTTACATCTGTTTTGCGCACCTCCGATTCCGGGGAAGCGTTCCTTGACAGAGATCTCTCACGATCCCCAGAGGGTATTCAGAACGGAAATACAGTCAGATCCCGTATCCCTACACATGAGCCCCCCTTTTCGTATACCGGGATGCATAGTGCCATCGGAATCCTGGAGAAGTTAAAGCAGCGGCAGCAGCGTGAGGGCAATACAGACGACCACCGGGATCGTGAGGTTGTCATCGACAGGAGAGAAGAGCTCTGTCAGACCTGCAATGACCGATACAACGACTGCCTGAAAGGGTGGAACGAAGGGGATGAGGAAAAAGACCGCGGCGGTGACCCCGGCCAGCGACCCCTCTGCTGTTTTACCCAGGAATACCGGGTGCCGCCCATAATAATAGCCCACCAGGGTAGCAGCCCCGTCAAGCACGGAAAGGGTGATGATCGCCGGAACCACGATCTCTTTTGGAAAAAGAACAAGGCAGAAGAGCGAGCTGAGTGCGAAGTACAGCGCCCCTTTCCCGGGACGTACGTTCTCGCGCTCAAGGTTATCGATGAGGTCCGAGATCAGGGGTATCCGGTAGCCCCGCACCAGGGCATCCCTGAACATGATGCCGGCAAAGGTGCCGGTCATCAGGAGCGGGAGCGCGACACTTACCGGGGTGAACCAGATGAGCGCGGCAATACCAAGGCCAAAGATGATATGAACCAGCTTCCGGAAGAACTCCCGCATCTGAAGGACCGTTGGCAACAGTGTCCCATAAGGCATCCGGTTCGTTTCCAGGCCATGATTGATAATCCCGGCGGCTAACCAGTAGATACGGAAGAAACAGGCATGGACCTCACCAGCTATATCGCAGAGGTTTCACAGGATGCAGAGCCATGGTGTCCAGGGTCATCTCCCTTTTTTAAAGGACATGACCGTGAGCGATTGGATGTTCGACGATATTACGGGGAGTTCTGGACGTCGGCCCAGAGAAAGGCGTCCTCCCTGCATGAAGTATCGTACCGGGCCTGTTTCAAGCCCCAGCTCCCCCGGTTCTTCATCACCGCAGGAACATCAGAGGGTGATACCGTCTATGACCCGTTCTCAGGGAGGGGTACCACCGTGATCGAGGCCGGGCTTCTCGGGAGGAGGGTGGCTGCAAACGATGCCAACCCGCTCTCCCGCATCCTGACGAGGCCACGATTCTTTGTCCCTGCCGAACATGAAGTGACAGAACGTCTGGCAGCCATCCCGTTTGATCCCGATGCAGGAGCATCCATCGACCTCTCCATGTTTTTTGAGAGAAAAACCGAGGCTGAGATCGTCTCGCTGCGGGACTACCTCCTGGCACGCGAGAAAGAAGGTACAGAGGATCATATCGACTCCTGGATCAGGATGGTCGCGACAACCCGGCTCACCG
>DUGL01000208.1:0-3235 GCA_013331415.1 Methanoregulaceae archaeon
ATGAACCAGTCCCAGCGCGAGCGGGTGATGGGCAAGTTCCGCGAAGGAAGGATCGACATCCTCATCGCAACCGATGTGGCAGCCCGCGGGATCGACGTCCCTGCAGTTGACCTCGTCGTCAACTTCGATGTACCCCAGGACACCGAGTACTACATCCACCGGATCGGGCGGACCGGCAGGGCCGGCAAGTCCGGGCGCTCGTTCCTGTTCGTCTCGGGCCGGGAGATGTGGAAACTCCGGGACATCCAGCGGTACGCAAAGATACGGATCGCCCAGCAGGCCGTGCCAAAGGAGCACGAGATCCACATGCGGAAAGCCGAACTCCTTACGGAGAAGGTCCGGGATCTGATCGAGACCGGGAAGCTCGACTCGTATACCGCCCAGGTGCAGCAGATCATGGGCGAGGAGTACACCTCCCTTGACGTCGCCAGCGCCCTCCTCTCCCTGTATGCCGGGAGCGGACAGCGGTCCGACAAATGAGCCATTCCGGGCCTGGCACGGCAAAAAGAAAGATATATTGCGATGAATTGTCCTTTCAGATTCAATAATTATTTATTCTTAAAACCACCTACGCTACCCTTGTACAGCCGTTTCCTGGGGTGGAAAGAAACCATATGATCAGCGTGCTCCTCGTTTCCGACAACTCGGATCTCATCGATGCGACCCGCTCGTTCCTCGAGAAGGGCGGGGAGGTCAGGGTCGATGCCATCTCATCGACAAAACAGGCGCTCGACGTGATCAGGAACCGGAACTATGACGTCATCGTCTCATACTACCAGCTCCCCGCGGTGAACGGGATCGAGTTCCTCCCCGAGATGAACGGGATCGAGTTCCTCCGGTACCTGAAGTCCCATGGCAACACCACCCCGTTTATCCTCTATACCCGGGTCGGGAAGGATACCCTCGTCATCGAGGATCTGAACAGTGCGCAGGAGATACGGCTCACGGGACGGACCCAGCCCGTCACCGAACTCCGCGATGTGATCCACCAGGCCGTGATGCGGCGGAAAATGGAACGGGATCTCGTGCAGCGGACGGATCTGCTCACCTCCATCCTCTCGGCAACCCCGATCTGGGTCTGCCAGATCCAGGACGGGGTGATCGCGTGGGCGAACAGCACCATGAGCTCGGCGCTCGGGTACCCGGTGGGAGGGCTCACCGGCAGGAATGCATCAGCCCTCTTTACCGGCCGCGAAGCTTTTGACCGGGCCTCCCGCGAGCTCACCCTCTCCATCGATGACCAGGGCTGGGGCCATGCAGAGACCGAGCTTCGGAACCATGACGGGACACCGGTCCACTGCCGCCTCATGGTCCATGCAATCGATGGAAAAGATCCCTCCCGCGGCCAGGTCATGGCAATCGAGGACATAACCGAGAAGGTGAAGCTTGCCACAGCGGTCCGGGAGAGCGAGCTCGCGGTCCGGGAGCTGCTCACCCATGCAACGAGCCTGGTCATGAAGCTCGACACCGACGGGACGATCACCTTCTTCAACACCTTTGCCCAGGTCTTCTTCGGGTACTCGGAGGCAGAGATCGCAGGCAGGAACCTGGTCGGTACCCTGATCGCACCCGGGGACGGGACCGGGCGTGAACTGACCAGCTTTGTGAACGAAGGCGGCCTCTCCGGAGAGGGGTCAGCCATCCGGATCACCGGGATGCACCAGCGGGACGGCCAGCCGGTCTGGGTAGCCTGGATCAACAAGGCCATCCGGGATCCCGAAGGGCACATCACCGGGATCGTCTGCATCGGCCATGACATCACCGACCACCAGCACCGTGACCGGACGAGGATCAGCACCGCGGGATGGAAGGACCGGGTCATTGCAAAGACCGATGTGGAGGACGAAGTCTTCGATGCAGTCTTCACCATCTGCCTGGAGATAGCAAAAGAGGGCAGGGAAGGCAAGAAGGTCGGGACCGCGTTTGTCATCGGCGATACCGAGAACGTCCTTGCCAAGTCACGCCAGCTCATCCTGAACCCGTTCGCCGGCCACCGGGTCGAGGACCGGATGGTCACGAACCATGATATCCGCGAGAACATCAAGGAACTTGCCCAGCTCGACGGGGCCTTTGTGATCCGGGGCGACGGGCTGATCGAGGCGGCGGCCCGGTACATCACGGTCGATACGAGCGCAGTCGGTATAGGAAAGGGGCTTGGCACCCGCCACTCCTCGATTGCCGGGATAACCCTCGTCTCAAAAGCAGTAGGGATCGTGGTCTCCCAGAGCGGGGGGAAGATCTCGATCTTCCGGGACGGGCAGATGCTCCAGGAGATCGGGTGAAGAGCCATCCACATCTATTAATATTACCCCTGACAAACACCGTAGTGCAGCGCAAACTGCATGATTCGGAATGAATGGCCAGAAAAGGTATGGTGGTCCGTCATCGTCCGGGCCGCGTCAGATGACAAAGACGGTATGTTCAGACTGTGGAAAAGAGTGTGAGGTCCCGTTCACCCCCACCCAGGGGAGACCGGTATACTGCAGGGACTGTCTCCCCAAACACAGACAACCCCGCTACTGACACTTCCTTTTTTTTCTGTTCCCATCCCACCCGGTATCCACCCCGCATCTCGCGATTGTTCTATCCCGTATCGCGAATAAGTATGCTCCATGCACGGTGAAGGGAAAGACCCGCTCGCCCGCACGCTCGGCCTGACTGCGGTCACGCTCTCGGGGATCGGGATCATCCTCGGGGCAGGCATCTATGCCCTGATCGGGACCGCGGCTGCCAGTGCGGGAAACGCTGTCTGGCTCTCCTTTGCCCTCTCAGCCGTCATCGCCCTTTTTACCGCGCTCTCGTATGCCGAGCTCTCCTCCATCTACCCGAAAGCCGGTGCGGAGTACGAGTATACTGCAGCCGCAGTCGGAGGGTACATTGCGTTCATCGTCGGCTGGCTGATCATCTTCGCCGGGCTGGTCGGTGCTGCAACCGTGGCCCTGGGTTTTGGCGGTTATTTTGCCGTGCTGTCCGGGTACGGTGCCGTCCCCTCAGCGGCAGCGTTGATCTGCATCCTCACCGTCATCCTCGTGATCGGGGTGAGGGAGAGCACAACCGTGGCCGGGCTCTTCACCATCATCGAAGGGGGAGGCCTCATCCTCGTGATCATCGCCGGGGTCCCATATCTGGGGAGGGTCGACTACCTCGAGATGCCGTTCGGGGCGACCGGGCTCTTCTCTGCCGCGGCGCTCGTCTTCTTCGCCTTCATGGGCTTCGAGGAGATGGTCAAGTTCTC
>DUGL01000208.1:3248-6501 GCA_013331415.1 Methanoregulaceae archaeon
CCTCTACATCCTCGTCTGCATCGCGGCCGTGAGCGTCGTGGGCTGGGAGGGTCTTGCCGCATCAGGTGCGCCCTTTGCCGAGGTCGCATCCGCGGCATGGGGCCCCCGCGGTGCAGCGGTCCTCTCCGTGATAGCCCTCTTTGCGACCGCGAATACCGTCCTCCTCATGCTCCTGGCAGCCTCGCGGATCAGCTACGGGATGGCCCGGTCAGGGGTTCTTCCCTCCCTGCTCTCGCGGGTACACCGGACCCGGAGGACTCCCTGGGTTGCGATACTCGCCATGGCCGCGGGATCGGTCCTCTTTCTCTTTGCCGGGGATATCGGTTTTGTCGCCAGTGTCACGAACTTCACGCTCTTTGCAACGTTTATCATCGTGAACCTTGCCGTCATCATCCTCCGCTACCGCGAACCGGACCGGGTGAGGCCGTTTCCTGTCCCCGGAAGGATCGCGTGGGTCCCGGTCGTCCCGGTCCTGGGGATCGTCTCGTGCCTCTTCCTCTTCCTCCAGCTCACCGTGGAGGTGATGGCGATCGGGACAGTCCTCGTGATCATCGGGGGGATCGCAGCCCTCTTTGCCGGCGAGCGGGCAGATCAGGAGCGGGGAGCAGCATAGGGGATGTTCGTGCGAAGCGATCCCGCCATATCTTCCATGATACCGGGAAGGTCCCGGTCCTCCCTCCACCGGTCCATCAGGAGCTCGGCGATGGATCCCTGCTCGATCCGCTCCCGGACCAGCGGGAGGTACGGCCGCTCATCGGGGGTGGCAGACCGCTCTGCGGCATGCCAGAGCCGGAGGAGCTCGGGCCGGAGCTGCCCGGTCCCGTGGGTGATCGCCTGTTCGAGCAGGAGCAGCAGATCGTCCCTGTCGGTTGAGAGGAAGGGGAGATCCGCCCGGACCAGTGCACGGACGAAGGCCGAAAGCGCCATGTCCGACCGGACGCACTCCTGTTCGTCCATCACCTTGAGTTCGACGCACCGGCGCGAGAAGCGGACGATCACCCCAAACGATGCGACCCATTCGTTGCAGAGGGCTGCCCCGCCCGCGGCGCGGAGGTCCCGGTACATCCGGTCGAGCCAGTCGTCATACCCGGCCCGCGACCCGAGTTCTTCAGGCACGATACGGTTGCAGATGGCCGGGATCTGCCGCTGGTTCTCCCGGTAGTACCGGAGCCTGTTGTCCATGGCACCCGCAGGAACCCCTTCCACGAACGGCGAGGCAGCAGAGATGGCGGCGAGATACGGGAGGAGGGCGCGGAGCCGGTTGAAGATGGCGACGAGCTCACGGTCATCGGCATACCCAAGGTTCAGCTGGAGCGCCTGGATGTTGAGCCATCCATGCTGCGAGAGCCCGAAGATCCGGTCGTACACCGCGTAGTACTGCTGCTCGTCCCCGTCCCATACCCGTGTCTGGGAGAGGGATAATGCCGGGTGCATGCCGAGGCCGAGCAGCGTGTACTGGTGCCCGAACCTGGCACAGAATGCCGCGACCCCGGCGGCGACCATCACCTCGAGGTCATGTATCCGGGGTGCCGGACGGGCCGGGATGACCTCGATCACCGTCTTCTGGAGCTCCTTGGCGAGGGTCACGCTCCCGAACGGTGCAGCAGAAGCGCCGGGTCCGGAGAGCGCTTCAAGGATGCGGTCCGACTCGGGCAGGGGGACCATCCCCGGCCCGTTGATCGAGTACTCGTGCTCGGTCCCGATCAGCATGGACCCTCCGCGCCAGTCAGCAGTCCTGCCATACACCACCGGTTGCCGGCATCCCCTGCCCGGTCCACGTATCCTCACGCCCCCAGGAGATGGGTGATGATCCGCTCGTAGACAGCCGGGTAGCATAGGTCCTCGCCGCCTTCGAGAGACGGGTTGTCGTTCACCTCGATCACGCAGCAGTCCCCGTTGCTGGTCTTGAGATCGACACCGTAGAGGCCATCCCCGATGGCCCGGGCCGCATCGATGCCGAGCTCGATCACCTGGGCAGGGGCCTCCTGTGCAGGAATGCTCTTCACATCGCAGTAGACCGTGTGCCCGTTCACCTGGTCCTGGATCTTGAATCCTGTTTCCGGGATGGTGTACTTGCACACGTACAGGAGTTCACCGTCGAGCACCCCTACCCGCCAGTCGAACCTGCTCTCAATGAACTGCTGGGCTACGATCCAGTCCGACATCCGGATGAACCTGCGGGCCACCCGGAGGAACGCCGCCGGATCCGCAACTTTCTCCACCCGGAGCGAGAACGATGTCGATGGTTCCTTGAGGATGAGGGGGGCCCCGAGCTCGGCAAAGATCTCCCGTACCCTGCCGGGATTGATCTCCCGCTTCGAGAAGAACAGGGTCGCCGGGATTCGCACCCCGCTCCGCTGCAGGTGTGCGTACATGTTGACCTTGTCCGAGCAGATCCGGATCGAGTCCGGGTCGTCGATAACCGGGATCCCGTGCGACTGGGCGATACGTGCGGCCACGTAGGTCACGTTCAGGGGGTCGGTCCTCGCCCGGATGAAGAGCGCATCCATCCGGGGGATCTTCCGGATATCGGCCGGGAAGAGGAACTCTGCTGCATGACCGAGTGACTCTGCTGTATCCCGGCACCGTATCAGGGCATGGAGCTGCCCGGCGCTCGAGAGCGTCTTCCGGTCGACAAAGATACCGAGACGGCTCACCGCAACCCCTCCCCGGGACGGGAGACCCCGGGCGGCTCCCTGCCGGGTGCCTGCATGCCGGGGAGGCCTTTTACGGGACCGGGATGCCGGGGAGCGGGGACCCCGATACCCGGGGCATCCCTCCACCCTGTCACAGGAACACCTGCCCGGAGAGGTATGAACGCAGCAGTGAGCGCTCTGCGGCCGGGAGTGCCGGGTAGCGGGCCGGGGCGATGGCAGAGAGGCAGACCTCCTCCCTGTTTTGGATGAGTATCAGGGTCATCAGCGGGATCCGGAACTCACCGTACAACCGCCCGGCACAGTCCCTGACTGCCTCGCTCCCGGAACTGGCACGACCAAATATGGCGGTCACCGCGATCACCTCGTCACCTGCAGAGAGGGGCTGGTAGCAGTACGGGTACTTCCCGCTGTTCGTGATGTGGCGGATCAGGTCCTTTGCAGCTGCAGGGTCACGCACCACGGTGTACCCGGAAGTACAGGAGAAGTAGTTGAGCCCGTACAGGATTGCCGGGAAACGGATGCATTCCTGCGCGATCACGCAGTCGGCAACCGGGATCCCTGCCCGGGATGCCCGGAGGAGGCAGAGGGGGACCACG
>DUGL01000073.1:0-1359 GCA_013331415.1 Methanoregulaceae archaeon
ATCCTGACAGCAAGCGTCTTTGCCGATACTTTCTCCCGGTAGCCCCGCGGTCCAACCTGGAGTGCTATCGCCCCGATAAGGCTCCCTGCCATCAGTCCGGCGACATTCTCGAGGGTGAGGATGATGGCGCCAAATGCCCCCTGCGGATAAACTGCCAGGGCTATTCCTGCTACCACGGCAGGGGGGAGGAGCGCTGCTGCAACGGCGACACCGGCAACACCCTCGGGAATGCCGGTCGAGAGGGCGATCATCACCGCAAAACCGAGCAGGATCGCCATGATGACGTAGACCGGTGACGCAACGGTCCGGGAGAGGATCTCCGGGGTTATCGGGAGGTCCATGGCGAACGAGAGGAGATAGGATGCAACGAACGCGATAGCCACGATCCCGAGGAGGAAGATGAGGATCGTCTTCAGGCAGGTCCTGACCAGCCGGAAGTTGCCTGTTGCAGCACTGATGGCAAACGAGTCGATCGGGCCGAGCAGCGGGGAGAGGAGCATGGCGCCGATGATAATCCCCACGTTATTCAGGAAGAGGCCGATGAGGGCGACGAGGCTTGCGATTGCTGCAAGGGCAACGTTGTTTATGGTGATATCTGCGGTCAGCTCTGCGGAATCGATGAGCTTCTCGACCGGTGATCTGCGCCCCTTTCTCTCACTGTTAAGGGTCTCTTTGAGCCCCGGGGAGATAACAAAATCGGGCGAGTAGACCTCGACGACCGTGGATTTATCCATGAACTCGATCGCCTGTTGGATCCGTGCGATGAGGGAATCGAGGTCCTCATCCGGGACGAGGATGCTGAAGCGGGTGAGCTGTGGATACTCAGTGGTAAGGTGCGTCTCTTTCCGCAAAAGAGAGGTGATGTTGGGGGCATCCTCGTTCCGGCAGATCACAACAACCCGTTTCATGAGACATTCAGTGGTAAACCGGCCGGAATGATAGTCTTTTCTCTTGGTTGTGCGGGGGGATGCCTGCACCAGGAAAGAAAAATTGAACAGGGCCACGGCTGAATATTTACCTGTGGTGGCTGGAGGTGAGGAGCAGTGTGTCCTGGGACCCGAGCTCTGCGAACGCCTGGCGATCCTCCAGAAGGGCGAGATCACAGAATACCATATCTACCGGAAGCTCGCATCGCTTGTCCGGGACCAAAGGAATCGTTCAATCCTCCTGAAGATGGCTGACGAGGAGTACAGCCACTACCGGACATGGATGCGGTATACCGGGAGAGAAGTTGCGCCGGACCATGTGAGAGCAGGATTCTATTCCAGTGTTGCCCGCATCTTTGGCCTGACGTTTGGCGTCAAGCTGATGGAAAAACGGGAATCCGAAGCAGTAGCGACCTACCGTGAACTCGCGGCG
>DUGL01000073.1:1398-2513 GCA_013331415.1 Methanoregulaceae archaeon
GTCCTCGGGATAAACGATGCCCTCGTTGAGTTTACCGGGAGTCTTGCAGGGTTTACCCTGGCCCTCCAGGATAACCAACTCATTGCAGCAGTCGGGCTGATCATGGGAATCGCTGCCTCACTCTCGATGGGAGCATCCGAGTACCTCTCCCAGAAATCGGAGGGATCGGGAAACAACCCCCTCACCGCTGCGTTCTATACCGGGGGTGCCTATGTGCTGACGGTCTTTGCCCTCATCCTCCCCTTCTTCCTGATGACTGATCCCCTCCCGGCCTACGCGGTAACCCTCGCAGCAGGCATCCTCATTATCGTGATCTTCACCTTCTACACCTCGGTGGCAAAAGACCTCCCATTCTGGAGGAGGTTTGGAGAGATGGCAGCGATCAGTCTCGGTATTGCGGCAATCTCCTTTGTCATCGGGATGCTGGTCAGGATCTACCTCAATGTGGATATCTGAAACACCAGCATAGTGTCTCCCTGAGATCGGATGTCCGGGCACCAACCTCGCGGGGAGAAGAGAAGAGGGAAGGGGGGAAGGATACGAGAGGGCCCGCCGTGAGGAGAGAAGGACTCTTATCCGGGCGAAAACCGCGTTTTTTCAGCACCACACACCGGGCAACACCAGTCGCCGGGAACTGCCTCGAATGCTACACCGCGGGCCACACCGGAATCACCCGTCTCCGGATCATAGACATGGCCGCAAATCACACATATCATCTTCTGCATTGTTTACCTCCAGGTAGGTGGGGCAGGAGGAGTTCTCCCCCCCCGGTATTCTTCAGACTGCCTTGAGCTGGTACAGGGGCTTTCGTGCATCCCTGAAATTGAACTTGGCAACGATCAGGCCAGCCTCCTTCAGCCGGTTCAGGGCATTTCGTATGGTGCGGGGCGAGAATGAGACATTTCCGACCATCTCGTTCAAGGTCCGCGGTTTTCCATCCACCAGGAGGGAAAAAACGGCTTTTGCCGAGGTGGGGAGCTGCTCAATCGGGGGGGTAGTCTGCTCGACTATGGGTTTTGTCTGGGTGATCATATACTTCTTTCTTCCTTTTTCATTGTCTTTTTTCATACTGCAGTGCGGGAGTCACGTAGTTGCATCCACCTCGATAACCCGCG
>DUGL01000027.1:0-1498 GCA_013331415.1 Methanoregulaceae archaeon
CCCGCCGCAGGGAATGCCGGGAAGAGTGGTATTGATCCCTCACGGAAGCGTGAGGACCCAGGGACCTCCCGCGGTCACCCGCGGATGATCCCGCCGGTGATCTCCCCCTGTTCATCAGCACCGGCCAGGGTGCGAAAAAGCAAATCGATCCCTCGGATACCTGCCAGCCTGCACGCAAAGCCTCTTCTCTGCCAGACGAGACATGGGCCGGGAGAATAACGATCCCTTCAGTACTCGACATCCTGCTCGTCAACAGCGATGCCGTTCTCTGAATCATACGGGATATCAGCCCATGCCAGGCCATCCCGGATCCTGAACCCTCCCCTGAGCACGGTCCGGACCGGTGCAGGGATGATGAAGCGGACCGGGTCTTCGCCCTCCTGGTATTCGGTCTCAATGACCACGAGGATCGAGTGCCCGCCGTCCCGGGTGTAGCAGTAGTAGGGTTCAAGCTCGCGGGGCAGCGGGAGGGGATAGGTCCGCCCGGGTAACACCCAGGCTCCAAGCCCGGCTTTCCTGATGATTTCGGTCCTGTCCATCGTCATCGTCTCCGGATCGTACTTCTTTCCGGGCTGTATTAATCCTGCAGGTCGCGGCTATCCCCGGGCCGGGTAACACAATCCCCGGGGATTCGTTCCCCGGCGGTTCCGGCATCAGCTATGCACCGGGGTAATATCGCAGAAATGATGGCATAAGGACATCCACCCCGGTCCCTGGAGCCAGCCGCAATGCGATACTCCCGGGAAAGCCGGGTCCCCCTCAACAGGAGAGGTTCAGTCTCCGCTTCTTCCGGTCGGGTGCCAGGGGAGTATCTGGCAGGGTACGGGGAGGAGACCGGTCGGGTGCCAGGGGGATGGTCCGGCTGGGAAGGTTAATTATATGTTACGAAATGTCAGAATATGCAGACATCGGGACAGCTATGAAACAGAATACCTTCTATGTCCTTGCCGGGATCGTAGGGTTGCTCGAAGTCGGTGCATTCTGGCTCTCCGTACAGTACCTCAATCCACTCCTTATCATCATTGTGTTCATCGCAGGAATTGCATTCCTGTACTTTGCCTGGCGCCGGGTAGCGGACCGGCAGGTGGATGAACGGGCGGTTCTCATCACCCAGAAGGCCGGGACGGCAACGTTCATGGTCTTCTGGGTTTTCTTCTTTGCAATCAGTCTCGGGAGTGCTGTTATGGGTCTCGGGGCCCCCCGGTTCCCGCTTCCCCCTGACTGGAGAGACCGGCCCCGTGTCCTGAACGAGAGTGCGGGCGTGCCGGGGGGAGACCCGTCCGCTTTCCGGGAGAGGATTGATGTACCTGATGACGGGCTGATCCGACTCGGGATGTTCGGGTACCTGCAGCTCTCCCTGCTCTTCCTGATGTTCTTCCTCTACGTGGGGTTCAGGGTCTACTATGCCCGGAAGTACGGGGAGTGGGAGACCGATGAAGAACAGGATTAAGGTCTTCCGGGCGATGCACGACCTCACGCAGGAGGCGCTGGCACGCGA
>DUGL01000027.1:1508-2037 GCA_013331415.1 Methanoregulaceae archaeon
CCCGGTACTTCGGTGTCACCATCGAAGAAGTATTCACCTTTGACGCGGCACCCTGACCGGGTTATCCTGGCAGCCACGGGCGTTCTTTTTTTTGGTGCCTGCTATCACGGTTCTGTGGTGATTTTTTCATAATGTTTTGTTCCTGGCACTATTAGTAAATTATAAATAACTAAATGTAAAACATACTATACGTGTCGGTTGAATCCCGGCATGCCACCATCCACCGGAGAATACCATGAGAAAGATACATACCACCCTCAGCATCGCTGCAGTCCTCGTCATGCTCGTGCTAATCGTTGTTCCTGCTCATGCGGTGCCCGGTTTCCAGGCCGGAACCCCAGACAGGCCATCAGGAGGCGCGATGCCATCAGCCATGCTTGACTATCTCGAGGAGCAGGGCTATGACATGACCTCAATCAGGGCTGCAGTTGAGAACGGCGATATGGATACCGCCCGGACCCTGCTGCAGCAGTTCATGGCAGAGCACAGGGACGAACTCCCTCCGCCTCCTGGAGGAAAGGATCACATG
>DUGL01000027.1:2105-9215 GCA_013331415.1 Methanoregulaceae archaeon
GAATTCCCTCCGCCACCCATGGACACGGCCCGGTTGTCAGCCCGTCTTGATGCCCTGGAAGCCGAAGGGATCGATGTGAGCGCTCCACGAGAGGC
This sequence comes from Methanoregulaceae archaeon, assembly GCA_013331415.1. Lineage (GTDB taxonomy): Archaea > Halobacteriota > Methanomicrobia > Methanomicrobiales > Methanospirillaceae > UBA9949 > UBA9949 sp10516u. The sequence goes on from DUGL01000027.1 coordinate 2,201, forward strand.
CCTCGAGAACGGTGATATCAACGCCGTCCTTACCCTGCTGAAGCAACTGCTCGGCAGGGAAGGTGAGATGCCCCCCCAGGATGCGAATGATACTCGTTTCCTGGCCCGGCTCGACCGTCTTGAAGCACAGGGGTTTGATATGACCGCGATCAGGGCAGCGCTTGAGAGCGGGGATCAGGAGGCTGCCCGGACCCTGCTTGCGCAGTTCATGGCAGAGCACAAGGATGAAATCCCTGCGCCTCCGGAGGGAGAGCGCCGTTTCTCTGCTCAAACTGGCGGCAATGGCACACCTGATGGTGATGCCTTGCTGGCCCCGGGTGCACCCGGGAGAAGATCGACACAGACTGACCAGTCTGCCGCCCCGTCACCCCGCTCGGGATTCGGGGGAAGATCCCCCCCGTCTCCCGGCCGGTGAAATGCCCTGCAGGAGTCCCCGGAAACCGGGGATGAACCCTGCCGAATACCAAAGGAGGAGGATGCCCTGCCCCCGGGCCAGGAGTCAGCTTTCCGGAAGAGAATCTCCAGCCCATGACAGCGGGAGTGTGCCACAATCACGTGAACCACCGCGGAGAGCTGGAGAAACAGGGATGCCTGCCCCCCACTGGCATCCCTGTTTCGGGGTATGCTCTTCTGATATCGTCCACCTCCCTATTCCTAAAAAAAATTACAGACAAATATCACCGCATGCAGGATTTCCATGATTATCCATACCACGTCCAAAAACAGGAGACTCTTGTTCTCTCTCCTCCTTGCCGCGCTCCTCGTCCTGGCAGGAACATGCACCACCGCATCAGGCCAGGAGACCACTGGTTCCGGGTCAGGAACAGCACAGGTAGCCATCACCGGGGTCACGCTCGATCCGGCGATCTTCATGCAGGGTGATGAAGGGACCCTGACCGTGCAGATCCGGAATTCCGGGACATCCTCTGTATCGATAAACCGGGCGGACGTTCTCTCGCCCGATATCAGGGTCGTGAATTACCAGACCTACGACAAGGTCGGGACCCTCGGCGCGGGAAACGAGCTCACCTTCACGTTCGTCCTGAAGGCCGGAGGGACGGAAGGGACCTTCTTTCCCATATTCTACCTTGATTTCACCAGTGCAGGGAGCATGCGGTACCCGGTCCCGGTCCGGGTAGATACCACCGGCATCCTTGTCTCGGTCATCAAGTGCCCGGAGGTCTTTTCCGAAGGGGAGCGGGACGAGATCACCCTCTCGGTCAGCAACCCGCGGGATAACCCGGTGAACAGCGTGACTATTGTTCCCACCGGAGCGGGCATCACCGCGTCCCAGACCTCCCTCTTCATCGGGACTCTGAAACCGGACGAGGAGAAGCAGGTGACGTTCGGGATCACGCCCGGGCAGCCTGCCGACCTCGTATTCGAGGTCTCGTACCGGAACGGGCCGAACCTGCACCAGGAGAGTGTTACCGTTCCTGTGACCTTCGGCGACAGGAGGATCGGTGCGGATCTCGTGATCAACAACGTTGCGGTCAAGTCTGCCGGGTCCGGGCTGACCATCACCGGCGATGTTACCAACGCCGGGCTGAAAGATGCCAGATCGGTCATGGTTACCGTCGGCGAACCGGCACGACCTTCCGATCCGAACCCGGTGTGGGTTGTCGGCACGCTGGAGCCCGATGACTTCTCGAGCTTCGAGGTGAGCTGTACTGCACAGGGGGCCGGCACCATCCCGCTCATCATCTCGTACAGGGACGAGGAGGGGCGGACGTACCGCGAGACGTTTTCGGTATCGGCACGGACATCGGTGTCCGAGAACTCCCCGGTCGCAGGTACCCGGCAGGTGCCGGCAGGGATGAATACCCGCGGGCCGGGAGGCATTTTTATGTTCGGCAGTGGATTGGGGCAGGTCCCGGTCATCCCGATCATAGTCGTCATCATTGCCGCAATCGCCGGGATTGTTGCCTGGAGGAAGGGGTACGTGCAGAGGATACGCGACCGGTTCCGGAAATAGTGGCAGGGATGGAATGAACCACCAACCGCTGATCGAGCTCCGGGATGTCTCAAAGGTCTACCCGCTGAAGGCCGGGGATGTCGTCGCGCTCGACCGGATGTCCCTCTCCATCGATGCCGGGGAGTTTCTGGCCATCATGGGCCCGTCCGGCTCCGGCAAATCGACACTCCTGAACCAGCTCGGCTGCCTCGACCGCCCCACGAGTGGAGACCTCCTCATCGGGGGGAGGAACACCCGGGAGATGGATGACCATGAACTGACCGAACTCCGGTTGAACACCATCGGGTACATCTTCCAGAAGTTCAACCTCGTCCCGCTCCTTACCGCCTACGAGAACGTTGAATTCCCCTGGTTGATGAAACACCGTCGGCCCGATGATACAGGCCGGGTTGAATCGCTCCTCTCCCAGATGGGGATCGATACCGCGATGGCAACCCACAGGCCGGCAGAACTCTCCGGGGGCCAGCAGCAGCGGGTCGCGATTGCGCGGGCGCTCGTCAACGACCCCCGCATCCTGCTCTGCGATGAACCGACCGGGAATATCGATTCGGTGACCGGACGCCAGATCATGGAGATGATTAAGGGGTTAAACGAGCAGGGCAGGACGGTCCTCATGGTCACGCATGACCCGACGGTTGCTGCATATGCGAAACGGCAGATCGTCATTCGCGACGGGAGACTGGCATGAGGCAAAAAGACATCATCTTCCAGCTCGCGCTGCGTGGAGTCCAGCGCCACTTCCTCCGCTCTGTCCTTGCCGCGCTCGGGATTGTGATCGGTGTCGTGGCCATAGCCACCATGGGGATGATGGGTGCGAACATGACCCTCTCGGTCACCGATGACCTCTCTGCCATGGCGAATATCCTCGTCGTCAGGGCATCGGGCGGCGAGCGTGGCGGCGGGATGCCGGGAGGGTTCGGCTCAGCAGGGGGCGGGGACATGTACGTGACCGAGAAACAGTTCCGGGAGATCGAACGCATTGCGGGGAGGTACGGGACCGTGTATGCGGTGTACTCGGAGTCTGACACCATCGAGTTCGGGGACTCCCGGCGACGGGCAACCATCTATGGTATCGATACGGCCATCCTCCCCCGCATCCTCCCCCTCAGTTCCGGGGGGTATCCCGGGAGCACCACATCGGTTGTCGTCGGCCCGACGCTCGCAGAGCGTATGGATCTCCGGGTCGGGAGCAGGATTACTATCGGGGACAGCGATAACGGGGGGACGACGACCGTCCGGGTCGTCGGCATCCTTGAGGAGCGCGGGAACTCGCTTGACCTGAACACGGATTCGGCCATCATCGGGAGTGAGCGGCTCTTTTCCGGGATCTATGGTGGCGAGGGTGAATATTCCCAGGTGAACATTATCCTCGCAGATATTTCCGATGCCGGGACGGTCAGTGCCGCGGTGACCGACCAGCTCAACCGGCGGGAGGAGCAGGTCACGGTACAGGACAGCAGCCGGATGCTCGAGAGCATCACGGCGACGCTTGGAACCATGACCCTTTTCGTGATGGCAATTGCCGGGATCTCGCTCCTCGTTGCGGCGGTCTCAATCTTCAATGTCATGATGATGTCGGTGACCGAACGGATCCGGGAGATAGGCATTCTCCGCAGCATCGGGACCCACAGGAACGAGATCAGGAAGATGTTCATCTACGAATCCGCGATACTCGGGGGGATCGGCGCGGTCATCGGGGCGGGAGCGAGCATTGCCATCGGCTGGGTGGTTGTTCTCGCGATGGTCGGGACGAGCGAGTACTTCCTTGCCCCGGACAGCCTCGTCTATGTCCCGTTCGGGATGGTTGTCGGGGTGATCACCTGCATGGTATCGGGGGTTTACCCTGCATGGCATGCGTCAAACCTTGACCCGATCGAGGCGCTGCGGGCAGAGTGAGCACTGCATTGTACGGATGATCCGGTACTCGAAGACGAAAAAACGGGGGGACCTGAGAATCTTTAAAAGGGGGGGATGGGTCTCCCCCTCATCATTCTTTCTGCACAACGTGGGCAGTCCCTGCAGGCAGCTCAGACTTCCTCTCCCTCGTCCAGCAACCTGATAACCAATCATTCAGAAACAGGTGATGATGATCCCACCCGACATCATTTTGCTCTCCACGCTCATGGGCGATATCGAGGGTGCTGTTCCCGCCCTGATGACAGCGTACGGGACCTGGGTCTACCTCATCCTCTTTGCAATCATCTTCTGCGAGACCGGCCTCGTCTTCGCACCCTTCCTGCCCGGGGACTCCCTCCTCTTCCTCCTCGGGTTCCTTGCCGCAGGCGGTGCCATGAACCCTGTGGTTGTCATCGGCGTCCTTGCGGCAGCGGCAATCCTCGGCGACTCGGTCAATTACCGGATCGGCACCTCTTTCGGCAGGCAGCTGCTTGAGCGCTGGAAATGCTTCGTTCATCCCCGGCATGTCGAGACCACCCGGGAGTACTACCGGAGATATGGGAAAAATACCATCGTCCTTGCCCGGTTTGTCCCCGGTATCCGCTCGTTAGCACCGTTTTTTGCCGGTATCGTGAGGATGGACTACCCGGTCTTCCTCGCGTACAATATTACCGGCGGACTCCTCTGGGTCTCCGGATTTGTGACGTTCGGGTACCTGATCGCCTCGCTCCCGGTCTTCCAGGCGCGGCAGGAATTCTTCCTCTGGGCGATCCTGCTCATCTCCCTGGGGATCTTCCTCTTCATGGTCTACAATATCCTGAAAACGTTCCGGGAATGCCGTCTCTAGCGGGAGAGATGGTAGCGAACAGGCCGGGGATTGACCCGCCGGGAGAAACCGGCCATTTGTTGCAGGAATATCCCCGTACAGGGTACGGTAGTACGAGACAATACCGACGGGATGGTATCCCCGGGTTCCGGGTATAGGGATGGTATCCTGCCGGGCTTGATCGGATACCTGCTCACCGGATGGAACGGACAGAACCGGTTGTCCGGCGCCCTCATGCCAAGAACTCCTCGGGTATGAGGGGGTGCATGCCTGCAGGAGCGGGGAGAAAAAGTCAGGGGATGATACCCCGGAACGGCACGAGTTCGTCCCATACCGTGTAGGTGTTGCCATCAGTGTACCTGATCGTCACGATCATCCGGTCGGTCCCCAGGGTACCGCTAAAGCGCAGGTTCGTCCCCATCTCCGGGGCCCGTACTGTCTTCACCTCGGTGATCCCGTCAGACCGGATGAGCGTTCCCGTCATCTCGTACACGTAAATCTGCCCTGCACCCCCGGCAAACAGGACCGAGACCCAGGGGTCGATTGCGACAGTGTTCCGTGAAACCTGGATGGCGACCTGCTGTGACGGCGGGACCACATCAGTCGGCCGGGGAAGGATATCCGGGGCGGGGGTTATCGTGACCGTTGGTACATCAGGGGTAGGGGTGAGCGTGGGTGTGACGGTGTCCGGCGGGGTAACTATGGGACTTGCACACCCGGCAATGAGGAGGAATGCGATTGCGAGGAGTATGAACGGGGTGATAGTGTTCATACACAAGAGAGGGGAGAACAGGCTAAAATTGTTTCTTCCTCCCTGACCATGGCCAGGAACGAATACCGTTCGGGAACCGGACAATCCCAGGAGAATCGACCCCGTGATTCTGATATCCTCTCCTGCGTATGTGGAAGGGGTTCCTGGACTTCTCCATCTGAAAGTCCCGGGGGAACTCACCAGGATGCAGAGCGGGCAGCCCTTCTCCCCTCGGGGTCATCGTACCAGGGGAGAGATTACTCTCTTCATTGGGGAAGGAATTACAGGGTGACAACCCTGTGAGCGAAGGCAACAAGAATTACCGGAGTTCTGATGACCGTGGTAACCGGAGGAACGGGTGATTCTATCTGCCCCCCCAGCATAGTATACGAATCAGCATGGGCATCTTTCGATACGAGAACAAGTATGCTGCGCCTTCACGGGAACAGCGGGAACGGTACATGCGGGGGGAGGTCGAGGAACATCACCTCGGCCCGGACGGGTCGATCACCCTCCTCCTCTATGAACACGCTGCCTACCTCAAGGACGATAACGATAGTATCAGGATCCTTTTTACCGGGGATACGGACAAGGTGAAGGCAGTCGAAGAAGCGGCAGCGATGGTGGCATACCACCAGAATCGCGAGGAAGCAGAAGCATCATTTCACCCGGGCGGCACCGGCTGAGCGGTACATCCCGATCCCGGCTATACCCCCGGGTAGTACCAGGGATCCAGACCCTGTACCCGGCATGGGCCGATCCTGTCCGGGGAGATGCCGTCTATCCTGCACTGGAGTCCGGCCTCTCGTACCTGCACCAGGTCCACGAGGCTGTGCGGGAAGCCGTACTGGCCGATCCCGCCATCTCCCCGCTCCTGCTCACCCGGACGGTGATGGCAGCTATCGGCATCCCTCCGGAGAAGGCGAATCCGATGGTCGTCAGGTCGCTCCTTGCGCATGTCCGTGCACGGGATCGCATCCCCTGATCCCGTACGGAGCAGGGGCAGCCAGCCAGGCACCGGGTTCCGTAATCCGGGGCGAACGGTGTATACGGGATATGAGGTTTCTGACGCCAGGGTGGCCCTGTGCTATCGGGCACGGTATTCCAAAGGGAAGATGCGTACAGGGTAACAGGAACCGATCCTGTTACCGGACCGCAGATAGCGGCACGGTATTTTAGAAGGAAGGTGCCTGCCTGGTCCCGGTGCCCGATCCCTGGCCCCTGCACATGATATCTTTTCATTGCGAAGGTACCTGCCGGAGGAGGTCGGCTGGATATCCCGGGCTCTGCGCCTGTCCCGGGTCTGTTCATGTTTTCTACCGGGAAATACCCGGATCCTGACCCGGTGCGACACGTTTTTCTTACCAGCCTGTGTAGTATCCGGGTACGTACGCCTGCGAGGGCTGGGGGAAACCATGGAGCAGTGGTCATCAAAACTCGGGTTTCTGCTCGCCGCCATCGGATCGGCGGTCGGGATCGGGAACATCTGGCGGTTCTCTGCCGTACTCGGCCAGAACGGGGGCGGTGCCTACCTGGTCCCCTTCCTCATCGCCGTCTTCCTCTTTGC
>DUGL01000171.1:0-925 GCA_013331415.1 Methanoregulaceae archaeon
GGTGCGCGAAGCATTATTCCGGCGGGCGTCCAACCTTGGAACCAGATGCCCCGGAAGGCACGGCCGGAGAAAGTATCGGACAAGGCAGGGAAGTCGCGGGTACGCGGTGGGACGAAAGGGGCGAACCTCGCGATCGCTTCCGGAGAACCGGAGGGGGTGCAGCCGTTCGTAGACCGGATCCTCTGCGGGAACGCCGGGGAGATCCTGCCCCGCATCCCGGACGGGAGCGTGGACATCATCGTGACCTCGCCCCCGTACAACTTCGGCCAGTCCTATGCTCAGGACCCGCATGACGATACCCATGCCTGGAACGCCTACTTCTCGCAGTTGTCGGCCATCTGGGCGGAGTGCGCCCGGGTCCTGAAGCCGGGAGGGCGGATGGCGGTGAACATCCAGCCGCTCTTTTCCGATTACATCCCGACGCACCATATCATCTCCACCCAGCTCCAGGCGCTCGGCCTCCTCTGGAAGGCAGAGATCCTCTGGGAGAAGAACAACTACAATGCCAAGTACACGGCATGGGGGAGCTGGAAGTCCCCCTCCATGCCCTACCTCAAGTACACCTGGGAGTTCATCGAGGTCTTTGACAAGGAGACCCACAAGAAAGCAGGGCGGCGGGAGGATATCGACATCACCGGTGAAGAGTTCAAGGAGTGGGTCATTGGCCGGTGGAGCATCCCCCCCGAGACGCGGATGAAGGACCACGGCCACCCCGCGATGTTTCCCGAGGAGATCCCGCGCAGGCTCCTGAAGCTCTTCTCGTACCGGGGGGACCTCGTGCTCGACCCCTTCAACGGCGCCGGCACCACCACGCTCGCCGCCTGGCGGCAGCACCGCCGGTTCATCGGGATAGAGATCTCACCCGAGTACTGCCGGGAAGCGTTCCGCCGGCTGGAGGAGTCCGGGGTTCCTGCCCTCGGGAGAA
>DUGL01000171.1:987-1112 GCA_013331415.1 Methanoregulaceae archaeon
CACTGCATCCCCGTCACCCGCCCGCGGTGAGGATGAGATGGGAAAACGTCAGGTATCCGTCTCCTTTCCGGCCCGTCACCCGCCTGCGGAGAGATGATACGCTCCAGGAGAACCAGTCCCCCTGC
>DUGL01000171.1:1152-5353 GCA_013331415.1 Methanoregulaceae archaeon
ATCACATGGCAATAGACTGGCTGCTCTCCTGGGGCATTATCTTCATCATCATCGCGATCATCCTGATGATCCTTGGATTTGCCGGGAAGCTCGCATGGAAGATCGGAAAATGGCTGATCATCATCTTCATCATCCTGGCTGTCGTCTCCTGGGTCTTTGGCCTGTAGCGCTTCACCGGCCATGATGCCGGGTCAGCCTGAGGAGCCGAAGAGAGCCCGGGCGATGCCGGCCCGGTCATACAGGCGGGCGATGCTGGTGTTGTACAGCTCCACCAGGCGGGTATACTCCCCTGCGGTTCTCCTGAATGCTTCCAGCCGCTCGTTATAGAGCCCGGCATTCCGGTTATACCCGGCAACCAGGCTGTTGTACCCAATACTATCCCCGTCCGCACGCAGACGTTCCATACGCTGCCCGAGTGCCACGAGCTCCGCCCGTTCGACAGCGAGCGCCTGCTGGCGGACCCCGAGGTCCTGCTCCAGGGCATCTATCCGGACCCGCAGGGATTCCAGGTGTGCCTGGATGGCGCGGGTCTCGTTGCAGCGGGTGTAGGTGAGGTTTCCCGCCCCGATCGGGGTGACGAATGGTTCGGACACGAGCGTGATGTTCCCTTCGAGCTGGTCGGGCACAACCCCGACGAGGCTGACATGGGTCGCTTCCATGTAGGCATACCCGGTCCCAAAATACCCCCCGTCCGTGCAGCCGACCCCGACCGCCATGTGCTGTTCGGGGACGAAGTGGAGGAGGGCGACCCGGTATCCCTCCCGGGCGAGGAGCCCGGCAAGGAGGAGGCTCTTGTCGTCACAGTCCCCCTGCCCGTCACCATAGGTCTCGACCGGGTACTTCGGGCTCTGCAGGTCCTGGTCCTGGTAGGGGAGGGACTGGACAAAGACCGTGATCAGTTCGAGGTATGCATCCGGATCGAGGTCGTGAGCTGCCCGGACCGCCCGGAACTCCCGGATCAGGGCATCGTACAGCGGCTCCTGGGCGGGGTCGGTTATCATTGCCCGGTACAGGCCGGAGCGCCACTCCTCGTCCCTGGTGGTGGTATCATAGATCCGTGCCGTCTTCTCGGCCGACTGTGCACCGGCATACACCGCGGGATCAACCGGAACCGCAATACGGACCTCGAAGTCCTGGAACGGGAAGGAATATACCGGACTGCGGGGGAGCACTGCCCCCGGTTCCGGGGTGATCGCCGGATAGGCTACGGGGGGCATGATTCCCGGAAGGTACCAGGTGCAGCCGGAAGAGAGGAGGATTGCCAGCAGCACCGCGAAGAGGACCGGGAAGGTCGCTGCGCGGGTCACTTGCCGGGCACTCCTGATTCAAGGTATTCCGGCAGGTCCGCGATCGACGAGAGGATCGCGGTCGGCGCAACCCGGGCGCTCCTCAGGGCGTCCTCCCCAAACTTCCCGGTCCGGACCAGGATACCGGAGAGTCCGCAGGAGATGGCTCCGCCCACATCGGTCACCACGTCATCCCCGATCATGACGGCCTGCCCGGGCTGCACGCCGAGCGATGCGAGTGCCAGGGCAAAAAAGTCGGGAGACGGTTTGCCCATCACCCGTGCGGTCTTCCCTGAGGCGTACTCGAGCGCGGTGACGAACGGACCGGCAGAGAGCATCATGCCGTCTGCTCCCATCCAGGAGCGGTCTTTCTCGAGCGCGATGAGGTCTGCACCGTCAAGGAGGTGGCGGAAGGCTCCATTCAGGCTGGCATAGGTGAGCAGGTCTCCGGCATCGCCCACGACCACGTACTGCACGCCGGTATCACATTCCTGAATTCCCGCTGCCACGAGTTCGCCTGCAACGTCCCGGGTTGCCAGGAGCGCCGCGCGGGTCCTGCCTGCTGCCGTCATGGCGGCAGCTGCTGCCATGGCCGGGGTGAAGATAAAGGACGCGGGAATCGCGAATCCCAGGGACGCCAGGCGGGATGCAATGGTTGGACGGGACGACCGGGTGGTGTTCGAGACGACCCGGTAGGGGTAGCCATGCTCCACCAGGTAGCCGATCGCCTCCCGTGCCCCGGGAACAGGGGTGTCTCCCGTATACAGGACCCCGTCAAGATCGATCAGGATCGCTTCAGGCTCCATGCACGTACGCCCCCTCGAGGAATGCCCGGGTAATCGTCCCGCAGATCTCCCGGCTCTCCGGCAGTACCCGGTATGCTTCACCGGTGATGGCCGCACGGGCTGCAGGATCGAGCCCGGCAGTCCACCCGTCGAGGATCTCCCTGGTGACCTCCATGTGGAACTGCACCCCGAGCGCGGACCGGTACCAGAGTGCCTGGTTCCTGACCGCGTCTCCGCTGCAGGGACAGGATGCACCTGGCGGCAGGTCAAAGGTCTCGCCATGCCACTGGAAGACGCGGAGCCTGCCGGAGAGGGGTATTCCCGGCACAGCACCGTTCCAGGTCACGTCCGACCAGCCGGTCTCTTTGTGCGAAGGGTAGACGCGGGCGCCAAACGCTGATGCTATCATCTGGGCCCCGAGGCAGACCCCGAGGACCGGGCGTTTCTGTCCAACCATCTTCCTGATGCAGGCCTTCTCATCTGTTAGGAAAGGGAACTCCGGTTCATCGTTGACGCTCATGGTGCCGCCCAGGACCAGGAGGTGGCTGAACGTCTCATCCGGGACATCTCCTGTTTCATGGAGGGGAAAGACCCGGTATGCCTGCCCGGACGCGTCGAGCAGGTCCAGGAGAGCCCCTGCCGCCTCTTCCCTGCCATGCTGGAACACCCCTATCACCTGCTTCACCCCGTTCCTGAGAGAAGAGTTTCATCCACCGGTATAAGGGATTTTCGCGGGCAGACGATCGATACCGGCCCCGGTCCGGATGCATCAGCATGGAGGCTGGCTGCGCTTCCCGGGCCCGGGTTATAACGGTTGCGTGGGTTCTGCTCGTTCCCTGGCTTTCCGTTCTCCCGGGAAGCCATGCGAGCGGGGCATATGCACGGGCTGCACTGGTTCAGACGAGGATGGCAACCAGGAATCCCTGCGTGAGCGGGATATGCGGAGGTAGATCGTCTGCTGGAAGAGCAGGAGGGCAGGAATCCCTGCGTGAGAGGGATATGCACTGAAACCCGGTGCCGGACAGCCTGAAAGATCCGATGAATCCCTGTGTGCGTCCACTGCATCAGCATACCGGTATATCCGTTCGAACAGGGGACCAGCCCGGGAAACGGTTGGAGCATATCCCCTGAAAAGGTAACCGGTGTTAAGGAGTGCCCAGGATAAACGCTCTGCACCGGGACACCCTGCTCCGGGTGTCCCCTCCGGTCACTTTCACCGTGCACGCCCCGGTTTAAAACAGGGAGAGGATGAGAGCACCATAGCACGCATGGAGTCCGGCCAGCTCTTTCCAGCCATCAGCCGCGAATGGCGGTCCCGGGTCAGCGAGTCCCATGAGTATACGATCATCCGGAACGATTCCGTGTTCAGGTCGAGCTTCCACACCTCCTCTGTCCCCGAATCGCAGTTCGATGCCGCACGCGGCCAGCTTGCAGCATGGTGCGCCGCATGCGAAGGATCCACCCTCCCGGATGTCTTCACCGGGCACGAATGCGAGACGTACGAAGGGCCCTGCTACTGCATCACCAGCCGGGAACCGCTCGCCCTGCAGGAGACTGCCCGTATGGCCGTCAGGGACGCGCTCCTTGCCGACCTGACCCTTGTGCACGGGATCGGGATACGAAAGGCCCGCGACCTGAAGCAGCGGGGGTATGCCACGGTCCGCGACCTGACGATGCACCGGAAGTTCGGGAAGGCGGCCCGTGAGACGCTCGCGATCCTCTCCGGGACCGACCCGGGTGCAATCGAGCGGCTGGTCTCCCGCTGGCACTCCCCGTCGCACCCTGCCGCATTCCTCACCTCCGGCCTCTACCCCTGCCGGGACTTCCTGTTCATCGACCTCGAGACGCTCGGGTTCTTCTCGCGCCCGATCATCCTCTTCGGTCTCGCCGAAGTCAGGGGCCAGGAACTCGTGGTCTCGCAGTACCTCCTGCGGGATATCGGCGAGGAGCTCCCGGCACTCTCGGCGGTCTTCGAACACCTGGGAGACGACCGGGTGATCGTGAGCTACAATGGCAAGGCGTTCGATGTCCCGTACCTTGCCGGCCGGTCGGCATTCTACGGCAGGCCTGCCGCGATCGCAAACCCCCACTACGACCTCCTCCACTTCTCACGGCGGCGGTGGCGGGACC